>JAJDIC010000120.1 GCA_030266525.1 Desulfovibrio sp. OttesenSCG-928-G15
CACTGTTGCAAGCCCAGACCTGGGGAATGGCACTAGTGGAAAGCCCGGAGGGACGCTTTATCGTCCTGCCGGGAAAAAGCACTTTGAAACCGGGCTGGACAATCGGCAAAAATCCAGCCTGGAAAGTGGAGTAAGCCATGACCGAACTGGAACGTACCCTCACAGCCTCGCTAACCACAATGGAGCGGGAGATGACCGTCACCCAGGAAGTCCACAAAAAGACCCTGGAGGCTCACAGCCAAGCCTTACAGCACCTACAGCAGCGCGTGAGCCAGATAGAAACAGAGCAACAAGAATCAGCGCGGCACTTGCAGCGCTTGAGCGATATACACGCGAACTTGGAATCGCTCTTGTCGCGCTTGAGCGCCATATTGAACGGCAAATAGAGCGGACTCGGGAGCGGCAGCGGAGCAGAGGGCAGGGATTGAGCCGATAGCAAAAGCCCTTGGCAACCGTGATTGCCAAGGGCTTTGTCATTATACGTAGTGGTTAGGCTGGCACGGTTGTCTTTTGTATCAGCTCAAAATCCGCCAGTTGTGAGCAGATTGTATTAAGCAGACCGAGAGGCAGGGAAAGGTTCTCGCTTATCAGATGTAGCTCAAAACCGGAAATATCCGTGCCATCGTCAAAGTGGCGCATCAACAGGACAGTCGTGTAAAGGTCTTCATAGACGCGGTTCACCAGATGGGCAAATTTATCCTGCTTGTG
Source organism: Desulfovibrio sp. OttesenSCG-928-G15 (assembly GCA_030266525.1). The sequence continues at coordinate 709 of JAJDIC010000120.1, forward strand.
CTGCTGGAGCAATTCATACTCTCGCCGCACAATGAAATGCGGAAGCCGGAAGCAGCGGTACTCTTCGTGAAATTCGCCGCGCTTGTAGCCGTCCTCAATCGGGCAGCTGAGATCTTCATCTTCGGCGAAATCTTCCACTGGGCCATCTTCCGGCGCTTTGCCAAAATTGAGCAAAGCTTGGGCTGCTTCGTTGAGCATGGCGGCAATGGCGATTAGGTCTGATGAATGATGCTGGGAGGGCAAAGGACTAGACGGTTGAGAACTGGACATAAGGCACCTCTTGGGTTTTAGTATGGGAGCGCTTCAAATGAAGAACTCCGGGTGCTACTAACTGCCCAAGAGCAGCGGGCTATTTCCCTGTTGCCAGGTATTGTATTTCGCCCACACCCGGAGGATAATGCAGGAAACCACGCCATGTCAGAAACAGGGCGCAATAAAACCCACAAACTTTCGGGGTGGGAGGCCGTCTTGGGAGGAGTTAGTAGCTCCAGAGAAAGAAAAACATACGAACTAGGTTCAGTCAAGTTTTCTGCTGGTTGTCCGAGTTTCGATTTTCATATATGTTATCGAAACATTTACACATAAGATGGGAAATTAATGAATATTTTTGAAGTATTGAAAAGCATAAAGTATGAAAATGACATTGATGAAATGTCTTTTCATACTTACCCCAAACAGACATTAATACAAAACGACTACGATTTGACTCCTTCCGAAAGGGAACAGCTTGATAAGGCTCTTGCTCTGCGAGATAAATTCAAATTTCCTTTTTGGGACTCACTCATGCTGACGTTTTTTGAAAATGAAAAAGCTTCAAGTAAATTTTTACAGTTATCTCAGCGCCACAACAAAAATGAAATTTTTTTCACGTCAGATATTGAATATATAGAGTCTTTAACAAAAACTAGTTCTGAACCAGTTTCTTCATGTTCCAAAATAAAAAAGAACTCTGAAATTTACCATTTACCGTTTATAGACTTCCACATACCGCCAAGCCATGAAAATTTTAAAGTAGTCCAAAGCGTGGTAAAGACATTAGACTTAAGTGGTTTTATACTAGATAGTGGTGAGTCATACCATTTCGTATGCAAAAATTATTATGATGAACATTTCATTTTAGATTTTTTTGCAAAAATATTATTTTTCTCTCCAATAATAGATAAATCATGGGTTGCACACCAGATATTGGAGCGTTCATGCTCACTCAGAGTGAGTAAAAAACATGACCTAATACCTTATGTTATTGGAGAAGTGCAATGAGTCAAGAAAGATGGAAAGAATTGCTTTTTCCTAAGCGCTTTCGTGAATCTAGTGTAAAAGTCAACACTCATTGGAACCCGTTTGACAGTGACTACTCTCGGATATCTTTATCTGCGCCATTTCGGAGACTCCAAGATAAGGCTCAAGTTTTTCCTTTTGATAACAACGATTTCGTTAGAACGAGGTTGACTCACTCCATTGAAGTATCGGGAATAGGCAGAAGCATTGGAGTACGCATTGAAGATGAATTAATAAAAAGCGATAAGCTTAATGAAGAAAAAAGAGGCCATATTCCCTCTCTCCTTGCCGTCAGTGGACTGATCCACGATATTGGGAATCCACCATTCGGTCATTTTGGTGAGGTGGTCATACAAAATTTTTTTAACGGTTCTTCTTATATTTCTACATTAAGCGAATTGCAGAAAAGAGATTTCATCTTTTTTGACGGGAATGTTCAATCATTACGTCTTCTTTTAAAGCTTGGCTTAAGTGAAGATGAATATTCGTATAATTTAACATTTCCAACTTTAGCATCGATAATAAAATACCCCAAGAGTTCTGAAACTGGGAATAAGTCTAAAGATGAGCGTAAAAATCTTGGACTTGGGGTTAGCTTTAAAAAATTTGGCTATTTTCAAGCTGAAAAAGAACAGTTTGAACAAATCAATGTTCAACTTGGCCTTAAAGACTGCCGTCATCCTCTATGCTTCATCTTGGAGGCGAGTGATGATATATGTTACTCGGTTTCTGATATTGAAGATGGCGTTGCAAAAAATATTGTATCCATTGAATCAGTAAAATCTCTACTAGATGATAAGGATGATGCGTTATGTAGAGCATTATTAGACAATATATGTAAATGGGAGGTTGTTTACAAGAAGCATCCAAATTATAAAAAATTATTAGCCCAAAAAATTCGAGTTTTTGCTCAACAAGAAATGATAAAGTCGGCAATTTCATCTTTTATTGATAATCATGATGACATTATATCATGCAATTTTGATGATGAACTAATTAAACAATCCAAGTCTGCTCAGTTACGTGAAGTATTCTCCTCTATTGGCGAAATATGCTTTAGAAATGAATTAGTGATTAAACGAGAACTTCTCGGCAACACTGTTCTAAATTATCTATTGAAAGAATTTATTGAATGCTCTATTTCGCAAGAACATAAAGATATCAAAACCACAAAAGGCAAACTTTATACATTAATTTCAGATAGATTTAGGTATATTTCTGAAAATTCAAAAGATGATTCTACTTACAATAAATTACTGATGGTTACAGACTTCATCAGCGGCATGACAGATTCTTATGCCGTAAACCTGTATAATGGCTTAATCGGAATCGAGGTTAGCAAATAATAGCTTAATTAAGTTTTCTTGGCCGTCCAGCTAACCTATCCGCCAACCGTGCCGTCCGCAAATGTGTATAGCGCGACAGCATTTGCAGAGTCTTATGGCCGGTAATCGCTTTGACTTCCATCACATCCAAATCCGTATTCTCAAAAAAGCGGCTAGTTGCCTCATGGCGTAGGTCGTGAAAGCGAATATTCTCCAATCCGGACTTGGCGCGTACTTTCTTCATTGCGTCCGTTATCTGGTCAGAGGTCATGCCGAATACCCGCTCTTCTCCCTCTGTGCGGGGAAGATTATTTAAAATGCTTACGGCAGCGGCAGATAAAGGTACTGTACGTGCCTCCGAATTCTTTGTTTCCGGAAGATAGACGTAACGGCTCTTCACATTGACGTTTTTCCAGCGCAGACTAGCGATTTCTTCCCGCCGCATGGCGGTTTCCAGGGCGAAAAGAATTACAGCCTGAAAGGCAGGGCTGGCCGCTTGCAGAATCTTTTCCTCTTCGCCGTCCTCCAGCCGCCTATCCCGTCCTTTTGCCGGTTTCGGCTTGGCCGCCAGCTCAACCGGATTTTGCAGGCTTTCCATGCCCCAATCTGAGCGGGCGTAATTGAACAGCTTGGAAAGCAAAGCGAAGTCCAGGCGCACAGTGTTGCCGCTTACGCCCTCGGCCTCACGTTCACGGCGGAAGTCTGCAATATCCTTAGAGCGGATGGTGGCCATGATACGATGCGCTATGGGGCGGCGCTGCAGCGCCCTGGCGCGGTCAGCCTCTCGTTTTCCGTGTTTCAGTCGGGGCGTATACTCCTCAATATAGCGGTCAAGACATTCGCTCAGGGTGTACTGCTCGGCTTCGGCCCTGGAGATGAATATCCCCCTGTCCATCTCGCTTTCCATCTGTCGCGCCCAAGCCTCAGCATCAGCCTTTGTTTCAAAGGTCTTACTCGTATCTGGGTAACCCCGGCGGCGGATACGCGCTTTCCATTGCAGTGGGCCTCGATTTGTGATGGTAGCCATAACTATCCCCAAAGGTCTTTGCGCATGGACTGAATAAGGTTATCAAATGTCTTCTCATACTCGGATTGCGGAGATGCTAAAAACATATTAAAGCGCTCTACCACTTCTGGGCTTACAGATAGCCGGACCCTTGCCATCGCCGCCATTTTGGCCCATGTGGCTTCCT
>JAJDIC010000123.1 GCA_030266525.1 Desulfovibrio sp. OttesenSCG-928-G15
GCGTGTGTTTTTTTCGACAAGCCCTCTCCTTTGCCAAAGGAGATTCTCATGCGTTCTCTGGTCAAAACCATTATGGTCCTTTCCCTGTTTGCCTTGTCTTTTTGCCCCGCCGCATTTGCCCAGGATTTGCCTGTTATTCGTGTCGGCTACATATTCACCACCAACCATACCCCTTTCATGGCGGCCATGGCCCAGGGCAAAGACCTGACAGTTGACGGCTATTCCTTGTCCCCCATCATCCCCAAGGAAAAGTACGAACTGCTCAAAGATGGCACCCCCATTGCCATGCTGGACATTCTGGTTGCCAAAAGCGGTTCGGAAACCTCCACTCTGTTCGCCCAGAACCACCTGGACATGGCCCTTTGTTCGATAACAGCCATTCTGTCCGGCATTGACAAAGGCGTTCCCATGAAAATAGTCAGCCCGGTCGTTCTGGCCAGTGGCGGGCTGGTAGTGCTTAACGATTCCCCGGTCAATTCCTGGGCAGACTTTGCAGCAGCAGCCAAAGCGGCCAAAACTCCGCTCAAGGTCGGCTACCATTCCCCCAATAGCGCGCCGATTATTATTCTGGAAGCGGCCATGCGCTCTGAAGGCCTTGTCGTCAGCAGTGATCCCAACAACACCGAAGCCCAGGTCGTACTGGTTGACCTCAAGGGCACGACCAATATGCTGCCCGCCCTCGCCAGCAAACAGGTGGACGCGGTTGTCGGCCCAGAACCCTTCCCGCAGACCGCTGTTTTCAAAAAAACCGGACGCATTGTCGAAGAACTGCGCACCATGCCCCCTTCCGGTAAATGGCAGGAATACCCCTGCTGCGTGGTTACGGCCAGTGACGCCATGATCGCCAAAAACCCCGGCCTGGTGCGCGACTTTGCCCATTTCATTTCCGCCGCCAACACCTGGTGCAACGCAAACTTGGAAAAAGCGGGCGTTTTGGGCGCAGGGTGGATTGGCTTACCCGAAGAAGTCGGCAAAATGCAGCGCCTGCGATTCCTTTCCAGTTTTACCGACAACTGGAAACAAGGCGCAAACGGCTACCTCGAAGTGCTGAACAAGGCCGGGTATTTCAAAGGCGGCCTGAAAGACAAAGACTTCTCTCAGGCCGAATCACTGCTCGTTGATTACGGCTTCCTGCAGTAGGCCCAAGGGCTGTGAACAGGCCGGGAAACAATCCGATGAAGCGTTTGCTGCAATCATTCTGCCTGCCTCTGTGCATACCTCTATGCTTTTTGGTGCTCTGGCAATGCCTGGCCCTGCGCATGGACAACGAAATTATCCTGCCCCGCGTGGATCAGGTGCTGGACCTTTTGGCGCATCCCTTTGCCGATGTCATTTCCATGGGTTCGCTGCTGGCCAACATCGGCATCAGTCTGGCCAGGGTATTAACAGGGTATTGCGTTGCAGCGCTTCTAGCCGTGCCGCTTGGCATTGCCATTGGGTATAGCGGGCGAACAGATCGCCTGCTTACCGGCTTTCTCGGTCTGTTCCGTTCCATCCCGCCCTTGGCCTGGGTACCGCTTGTTCTGGCCTGGTTCGGCGTATCCAGTCTGGCCAATGTGTTCAGTGTACCGCTCGGCCCTTTATACGTTCAGTTGCACAACATCAAACTTTCGATGCTGTTCATCATTTTTATCGGCGGCTTTTACCCCATTTTGACCAGTTCCATACACGGCGTGCGCATGGTCACAACAACCTTGCTCGATGCAGCAAAGGTGCTCGGCGCGAGCAATGCGACCGTGTTTTTCAAGGTGCTGCTGCCGGGTTCGGCCCCGTCTATCGTCAACGGGCTGCGCATCGGCCTCGGTGTTTCGTGGATGTGCCTTGTCTCTGCGGAAATGTTGCCCGGCAGCCTTTCCGGCGTTGGCTACCTTATTACTCATGCTTATACCGTGGGGCGCACGGACGTTGTGGTAGCGGGCATGGTCAGCATAGGCCTTATCGGTGCCGGGCTGGACTGGCTGTTCAGACTGGCGGAGGAGCGAAAGTTCACATGGAAGCAGCTCACACGATGATTGAAAAAAACGGCCCCGGCCGACAGGCAAATGCGCTTGAAGCTCACGGCATCGGCAAAACGTACAAGGCAGCAACCGGACGCAGCATTGCCGCGCTTTCCGGCGTGGATTTGCTTGTGCCGGAAAACAGCTTTGTCTGCATTGTCGGGCCGTCAGGTTGCGGCAAATCCACTCTCCTTCGGATCATGGCCGGGCTGGACGCCTGCACCGAAGGCGCAATCACCTTCCGAGGAGCAAGGCAGGCCAGCCCGCGCCGGGAAATCGGCATGATATTTCAAGAATACTCCCTGTTCCCGTGGCGCACCGTGCTGGACAATGTGGCCATGGGCCTGGAGTTTTCCGGGGCAAGGCAAAGGCCTCGGCGCGCACGGGGCATGGAATATCTGGAACTCGTCGGCCTGGCCGATTTTGCCGGGGCCATGCCGCACGAGCTTTCCGGCGGCATGCGCCAACGCGTGGCCATTGCCAGAGCCCTGGCAAACGAGCCGGATATTCTGCTTATGGACGAACCCTTTGGCGCTTTGGACGCGTACACCCGCATCCTGTTGCAAAAACGCCTTCTGGATATCTGGGAGAAAAAACGCAAAACCGTGATTTTTGTGACCCATAGTGTGGACGAGGCCGTCTTTCTGGCCGACCGGATTGTGGTTATGGGCACGAAGCCCGGCACCATTCTGACCGAACTTGATGTCGGCCTTGACCGCCCCCGGCCCAGAGACAACCCGAGGTATGCCTCGCTTGTAGCAAACATACTCGGCATACTGGAACAGCAACACAAGGAAGAATAGGGCCGTGACAATGATAACAGCAGGTGTGGACATAGGCTCTGTAGCCGCCAAAGCGGTTATAGTGGACCGCGATACAAACACCATTATCGGCCACGCAGTTTTACCAACAGGCTGGAACCCGCGTCAGGCCTTTACAGACTGTCTTGGCGCAGCGGCAAAACGAGCCGGGGTGGCTATCAGCGCCATTCACAAAGCCAATGCGGTTACAGCCACCGGCTACGGCCGGGTGATGCTGAAAAATGAAACCAGCGTGCTTTCGGAAATAACCTGCCACGCAGCCGGGGCACGATTTCATTTCCCCGAGGCCGACGGCGTGGTCGATATTGGCGGGCAGGACAGTAAAGCCATCCGCTTTTCCCCTGACGGCGCGGTGGAAGACTTTGTCATGAACGACAAATGCGCCGCCGGTACAGGCCGGTTCATCCAGATGACGGCAACCATTCTCGGCATGGACCTGAACGCTTTTTCCGCCGCCGCGGCCAAAGGCAAACCCGCAGCCATCAGCAGTATGTGCGCGGTGTTTGCGGAAAGTGAAATTGTAGGCCTGCTCGCACGCGAAACACCACCGCAAGACATAGCAGCCGGGGTAGTGCTCTCTATTGCCGAGCGCACCGCCGGAATGTCCAGAAGGCTCGCCCTACGCGGGCCGTGTGTATTTTCAGGCGGGCTGGCCGCAAGCTGCGCCATGGCAGACAGGTTGTCTTTTGTGCTTGGCCGAAAAGTACTTGTGCCGCCCCAGCCGCAACTCACCGGCGCGCTGGGCGCGGCCCTGCTTACCTAACCTATATGCAACTGAAAAAGTGGAGACCGTATGACTATCAGCAGTATTGAAAAAGTCCGCAAGGCCTTTGAAATCAACGGATTGGCCCTGAATGAAGCCAAGGAAGCCGGAAGCGGCGTAGTGGGCACCTATTGTATCTATTCCCCCTCTGAACTGGCCCTTGCAGCCGGAACCATTCCGGTAAGCCTGTGCGGTACAAGGCAAGACGCTGTTCCCTCAGCGGAGGAAATACTGCCGCGTACCCTGTGCCCGCTTATTAAAAGCAGCTACGGTTTTTTACTGAATGATTCCTGCATCTACTTGGCGGCAGCGGATCTGGTGGTGGCAGACACCACCTGCGACGGCAAAAAAAAGATGTTTGAGCACCTGGAAAAACAAAAAAATCTGATCGTGCTGCAACTGCCGCAAAATCAGGACCGCAACGAAGCCTTACCCTATTGGACCAGACAGTTTCATATCCTGATTGAACGGCTGGAAAAAGACTTCAAGACCGACATAACCGAAGAAAGCCTGCGCACCGCCATCAAACTGATGGACCGCGAACGTCTGGCCATGAAACGGGTGATGGACACGGCAAAACACAAGCCCTCGCCCGTTACCGGCATGGAATTGGTGGAACTGGCCTTCAAAACTTCCTTCTTCCCGGACAAGGAAAAAGGCATCGCCCTGCTGACGGAGGTTGCCGAAGAGTTGGAAGCACAGGCTGCCAAGGGTGAATCACCTTTCTCAAAAGACACTCCTCGTATTCTGGTAACCGGCGTTCCCGTGG
>JAJDIC010000124.1 GCA_030266525.1 Desulfovibrio sp. OttesenSCG-928-G15
TTGGTGTGATTGAACGCCTTGAACGCCAGCGCATAGGCGGTCAGGAGGCCGAGTTTTATATTATTCGCATATTCACGAACAATATCACGGTAATGGTGCCGGTTGCCAATGCGGCAAACGTGGGCCTTCGCACCCCCTGTACGGCAAAGGAAGCGAAAGCCGTGCTCAAGTCTTTACAGGACCGCTCCACCTTTACCGGCTATTCCGGGCAGAACTGGAACAGGCGCTACAGGGAATATTCCGAACGTCTGAAAAGTTCTTCGCTTCTTGATGTGGGCTATGTGCTCAAGGAACTCATTCTGATCAGCGCGGAAAAAGAGCTTTCATTCGGAGAGCGGCGGCTTCTGGAGCAGGCCATGGGCCTGATAACTTCCGAACTTTCGTGTGTGCTTAAGCGGGATGCGGATGATTTGAAGGCGGATATTGAGGGGTTTTACGCGGATGTGCTTGTCAAACAGGAAAAGGCAACGTAGAGGCTGTTCTTTCCCCGATTTTTTTTTGTAGTTCTGCTCGTGAAATTTTGCACCTTCCCACTTGCCATGTGGCGGTAATTGGGCTAGAGAGCGAATTGTTGTTGCGAAACAGCGTTACTTCAAGCTCCAGCCGGAGCTAACCCGGTCAGTCCCCACACATGAGATACAACTTTTTGCAGCCGCCCGGTTACGGTCGCTGCATCCTTTGTGCAAACGTTCCTTGGCAGAGGCCGATGCATACATATCATTCGTTTCCCGCCCTGTTGCGAAAAAACGCAAGGCCGCGCCTTGCGCCGATTTGGCTTCAAAAGGCAGTTTCTTTCGGTATTATTGATTCAGATAGCTTTTATTAACCCTTCACCCCCCACCATTTATGCGGAAAAAGAAAACTTCACCCGCGGCTGAAGCGCTTGACGCCGGAATGAACCTTTCCGAGCTGAAAGTAAAATCCATGACCGAACTGATGGCACTGGCCGATTCCTTTAATGTGGAAAACGCCAGCTCCATGCGCAAACAGGAGCTTATTTTCGCCCTTTTGCAAGACTGTTCTTCACAAAACGGCGCCATTTACGGTGACGGTGTGCTGGAGATTTTGCCGGACGGCTTCGGCTTTTTACGGTCGCCACTATGTAGCTATATGCCCGGGCCGGATGATATTTATGTTTCGCCTTCCCAGATCAGGCGATTCGGGCTGCGAAAAGGAGACATTGTTTCCGGCCAGATTCGCCCCCCCAAGGAAGGGGAACGCTACTTCGCCCTCCTGAAAGTCAACGAAATCGGTTTTGAGCCCCCCGCCAACGCAAAAAATCTCGTCCTCTTCGATAACCTTACCCCCATCTATCCCGACCGCAGAATGCGCATGGAAAACGGCGAAAAAGCTTTTTCCGGGCGGGTTATTGATCTGATGTCCCCTGTCGGCTGCGGCCAGCGCGGAATTATTGTCGCCCCGCCGCGTACGGGTAAGACCATTCTCCTGCAATCCATGGCCAATGCCATAAATGCGAATAACCCGGACGTTTACCTGATTGTCCTGCTTATCGACGAGCGCCCCGAAGAAGTGACAGACATGGAGCGCACGGTCAAAAACGCCGAAGTTATTTCTTCCACTTTTGACGAGCCGCCCCAGCGCCATGTGCAGGTATGTGAAATGGTTCTGGAAAAGGCCAAACGCCTTGTCGAGCGCAAGCGTGATGTGGTTATTTTGCTCGACTCCATCACCCGGCTCGGGCGGGCCTATAACGCGGTAACGCCTTCTTCGGGCAGAGTGCTTACCGGCGGCCTGGACGCCAACGCCCTGCAACGGCCCAAACGCTTTTTCGGCGCAGCGAGGAATATTGAAGAAGGCGGCAGTCTGACCATTATTGCCACTGCCCTTATTGATACCGGCTCGCGCATGGATGAAGTGATTTTTGAAGAATTCAAGGGTACCGGCAACATGGAAATCTATCTGGACAGGCACCTGTCTGAAAAGCGGGTGTTCCCGGCCATTGATATCAACCGCACCGGCACCAGAAAAGAAGAACTCCTTCTTTCCGATGATATTTTGAACCGGGTCTGGATATTGCGTAAAATTCTCGCTCCCATGTCGCCCATAGACAGCATGGAATTTTTGCTGGATAAAATGCGCGGCACCAAGAGCAATGAAGAATTTTTGAACGTAATGAACAAATAACGGTTTTTGTTTCCCCCCACGTCGGGAAAGGAGGCATGGATGCCCGGAAATACCGCAGAGCTAGTATCCTGGCTAAAAGAACGGCACATGATGCTGAAGAGTTGTGAGCAGTTGGCCCTTATGGCCCTGAACAACGACAATAACAAGGAAGCCTATAAAGCCCTGATGCAGGAACGCGCGGAACAGCTTGCCGTTCTTTCGGACGAGGCGAAAGACCTGGTGGCGCGTTTGCCGGAAGCGCAAAAGGCAACAGCCGCCGCCTCTTTGGCCCAGTTTTCATCCGGGGCGCAAACCGCCCTTGATCTGGATTCCGTCTTTTATATGTCGGCCCTGCTTTACCCGGACAATCATAAAGCCGGCGAACCGGACAATATGGAAACACTGATTCAGAGTCTTGAATCCTGAACTCTGAAATCAGTTTCAGGCGGAGAGGGCATGAGGCTGACGGTTCGTTTTTTTCACGTTGTATGTTTGGCGCTGTTTCTCTTTGCGTCTGCCGCCATGGCTGCGGAACAGAAAAAACGCAGCTGGCAGGTGGAGGATGACGGCCTGCAAGGCGCTACGGAAGTGCCCGGTTACACGCTGGACGACATGCGCAAGCTTGCGGAAGCGGTAGAGAAAACCGGCCTGAAAATGGGAGAAATACCTGCCATTATCAAACCGGTTTTTCTTTCCATTTCCGATGCCAGCCTTTCCATGGACGATGATGAGGAAGTTTTCATTGTAGAGCACGGGCAAAACCTGGTGCGCATTTATCCGCGCAATGTGCTGGTCTGGCACGAAACGGTGAACGATACCGTACCCAAAACACCCCTGCAGGACGGTGGGGACGTGCAACCGGCCAGCGGCGAAGACGCGGATGAGGGCTACACCGTTTCCTACAGTCCGCTTTCAGGAACACTGGTCGCGTTTCGCGGTACTATCGGCAAATATTCCAGCCTGTTCGGCAGCACGGGAACGCTTCTTAACGGCAATTCCGTGCTTTTTGATTTTATCAGCCACAGTATGTGGAGCCAGTTGCTGGCGGGATGCTTTGAAGGACCGTTCAGGGGCAAACGCCTGGACCGGGTTCAGGTTACGCGCGCGGTGTGGGGCGGGGTTAAAGAACGCTACGGCGGGCTGGATACACGATTTTCCGGCAAGGCAGAGGTGCTTTCCAGAGCCACGGGCCACCGGCGTACCTATGGCCGCGACCCCTACGGTCAACCGGATGACCCCAAGGGATATTACAATAATACCCTGATTCCTTTTTCCGTGGCCGTGCAGGACGATAGACTGCCTCCGAAAAAGCGCATTCTCGGCCTGGAGTTTGATGGAGAACAGGCCGCCGTGCAGGTCGATGAAATCAAGAGGCAGGTGGTGATCAATTTCGAGCTTGGCCGCAGGCCCCTTGTTGCCCTGTACGACAGGGAAATAGACGCGGTGCGGGTTTTCGGCCGCATGGTGGAGGGACAGGACGCCCCCCTTACATTCAGTGTGGTGGACGGTACGCTGATAGATACGCCCACCGGCACGGAATGGTCCTTTACCGGCAGGGGAGAGCGGGGCCTGTTGCGCGAGAAACAGCTTATTGAAGCGCTGGCCATTGACAGCATGTGGTTCGCCTGGGTCGCCTTTTATCGTGGTACGCGCGTAATACCCCTGCCGCAATAAACTGGCTTGCCGGAAAGGCCCGCTCCTGCGTCAATGTTTTTTGCACACGACAAAGCCAGCCACAGGAAGCCTTTCTTCCCGTGGCGGCTTTTTTGCTGTAATTACAAGACATTCCCCGGCGCGAAAAAGAAATGTCAAACACCGCGCATCATGTTTTATTGTATACGATTGCGCCCTTGGTGCTGAAAACGCTTTGCAACAGGCTCTGGTTTTCCGCATTGCTGCTTTGAAAAAGCTGTTCCAGAAGAGACTGGGACCGCTGGGGCGGATTGCTGACCTTGTTCATTTCCATAATAGTTTTGGCGATGACGTGACCATAGGTACTCTCTTGCAAATATGCCGGTGCGGTCAGGCTTTCCGCAGTCTGCAACAGTTCCATTACCGCCATGTCCTTCATGGTTACCATATGCCTACCTCTCCGAAGCAGATTGACTGTAACTGATTGCCCTCAAGACCTGCCGCGTAACAGCGGGCAAAGCGCAAAAACTGCACCCCCCGTCCCACCTGCGACAAGGCCCAAGGCAAGTATTTGTTGACAAATC
>JAJDIC010000121.1 GCA_030266525.1 Desulfovibrio sp. OttesenSCG-928-G15
AGGCCCTCGAAGGTATTATACTTTCGGGGGCTTTGTGTTTGCTGTTTGTACGGGGCGGGCTGTCGGCAACGAGATTGCCAGGCCTGGGCTAAATTTTGTATACTTCATGCCTGTGGCAGGTATTTTTTTTTACAACTTTACGAGGTGAATGATGGATTGTCGCAAGTTGCATGCTCAAAGAGTCACACTGATCTCAGTGGTTTGTCTGATGTTGACGGCAGTTGTCGTATTGTCCGGATGTGCTTCGGCAAAACCGGAGCAGGGTGCCGTTGACAACACCAGCCTGAATGACCTGGGGGCAGCGGCATTATTGCAGAAAATTTCGAGTCTGAGCAAATCCGGCAAAGTGCTTGGCTGTGATTTCGCTGCCGGAAGCACTGTCATTGGTGACGTGGAAGACGCCTGGGGGAAGGCCGATTCCTCGCAATACGTGGCAAAAGCCAAGGGAACGTATAATGCCTACAATTCCCGCCACATAGTGATGGGGATTGGGAAGGGAGAGCTGGTGTATGAAATTCGAAATTCCGATCCCGCTCTGGCTCAAATAACGCGAGATGATGTGCTGAATCTTTTTGGAAAAGCGGAATATACAGCGGATGGGCATACCATTGTCGGCTACACGGTCAATAACGATTTGAAATTGAAGTTTGTATTCCAGAGTGCCAACAAAGAAGCAACCTTGGACCACTATATGGTGCTATACCCCGCCGGAACAGCCAATTCCATGGCTGACGACCGGGGAAGGGCCTGGTAATTTCGGCAGAACAGCTGATTGTTTCTGTCGCTCTGCCGGTGGTGTAATCACGAAACCGAGAGTCGAAAAAGCCGGGGGTTCAGCGTAATACCTGATCCCCTGGTTTCTTTATGGATGGCCGTGCTTTTTTGCGTAGTTGCTTTCGCGCAGGGCGTCTTGCATGGCTGCCTTGTCGCGCCGCATCATGCCGCTGTACGGGTGGTTGCCGGGAAGGCCATACTCTTTTTTGGGGGCTGCCACAGGACAGGGAGGCCACAAAACACTATGCGCCAGGGGATGAATGGCGTACAATTCTCCCGGCTTGACGGTACGAACTCATGATACCACACTCCGGCAGGAAAGGAGCGCACATGGATTATACGCATTATACACGTCTGGCCCCGATGGCCCTTGGTCGTGAAAAATCCGGTCTGGTGCTGAAAAACGCCTTGGTGATCAACGTGCACAGCGGCGAAATTCTGCCGGGCGACATTGCGATTGAAGGTGACACGATTATCGGTGTGGGCAGCTTTTCCGGGCGGGTCGAGGTGGACTTGCAGGGCAAAACGGTCTGCCCCGGCTTCATGGACGCGCACCTGCATCTGGAAAGCACCCTGGCAAACCCGCGAGAGCTGATTCATACGGCCATGCTGCACGGCACGACCACCTTTATCGTTGACCCGCACGAAGTGGCCAATGTAGCCGGAACAGACGGAATTGACCATATTCTGGCCCAAACCGAAGACCTGCCCGCCAACGTTTTTGTGATGATGCCTTCATGCGTGCCTGCGGTTGCCGGTGAAGAAAACGGCGCAAGCGTCACTGCCGCCGACATGCAGCCCTACCTTGCCAACCCGCGCGTTCTGGGGCTTGGGGAAGTAATGGACCTTGGCGCGGTTGTTTCTGCCGACCCGGCCATGCTGGACAAGCTCACCCTGTTCGCAAAACGGGTGAAAGACGGTCACGCCCCCGGCGCCAGCCTTTCAGAACTGGACGCCTACGCCCTGGCCGGAATTGCAACCGACCATGAGTGCACCAGCTATGAAGCCGCGCTGAACGAAGTGCGCCGGGGTATGCAGGTGCTTGTCCGCGAAGGATCCGGGGCGAAAAATCTCAAAGACATCATCAGCGGTATAGTGGCAAACGCGAACCCCACCCGCTTTTATTCGTTCTGTACCGACGACAAGCACATTACAGACATTGAAGCCGACGGGCACATCAGCCACAACGTGCGCCAGAGCATCGCCCTTGGCCTGCGCCCGCTCAAGGCTGTGCAAATGGCCACCATTAACACGGCCCAGTGCTACGGTTTGAACACTTTGGGGGCCATAGCTCCGGGCAGACGGGCCGACCTTGTGGTCCTGAACGACCTGGAGTCGGTAGATATTCACAGCGTATATTGCGCCGGAACGCTTGTGCCCAGGGAAAAACCGGCCCCCGGCCCGAAATGTCCGGCAAAACTGCGAAACACCGTGCATGTGCCGAAGCTTGCGGCAGTCGATCTGGCGCTTGCCGTTACCGGCCCGCTTTCCGGCGTGATCGAGATGATACCCGGCCAGCTTACCACCAACAATTTGCAGGTAGCCCTGCCTGTGCGCGACGGACATTTTCTGCCGGACAGCGAGTTCAATAAGGTAGTGGCTGTGGAGCGGCACAAAAACACTGGCCATGTGGGCGTGGCCCCGGTAAAGGGCTTTTGCGTCAAAAACGGTGCCATCGGCACCAGCCAGTCGCACGACTCACATAATATTGTCATAGTGGGCGATAGTGATGAGGCCATTTTGCTGGCCCTTGACGAGCTCAAGCGCGTGCAGGGGGGCTATGTTATTGTTCGTGACGGCAAGGTGAGCCACACCTTGCCTTTGCCGGTTATGGGGCTCATGTCCGAGGCGCCTGCCGCAGAGGTGGAGGCACAGCTTTCAGCCATGCTGGCCGCCGCCCATGAACTGGGCGTGCCGGCGGATCTCAATCCCTTTATCGCCCTGTCGTTTATTGCCTTGCCGGTAATTCCGCATTTGCGGGTGACCACGCGGGGATTGTACGATGTGCTGGAGCGCAGGTATTTGTAAAAATTACCCGTGGGTGCCGCCTTCAAATTAAGCGTTGTGGTGATGGAAAAAACGGCGTATTTTTTGGCTCAGGTTTTTCTATTTGCGTTGTAAGCGCAAGTAATGCGGGTCGTTGGGCCGATCCGTCGGGCATATGCGCCCAAGGCCTGTCGGGTGCCTTACCCGCCTATCGGAGGAATCATGCCTTATATTCAGAAGATTATCGACGACCTCAAGAAAACAAGCCCGGCCCAACCGGAGTTTTATCAGGCCACCACGGAAGTTTTGAACACATTGCGGCCTGTTCTTGAGAAAGACCCGAAATACTTGAAGCACAAAGTTGTGGAACGCCTTGTCGAGCCCGAGCGGCAAGTTATGTTTCGCGTGGCCTGGGTTGACGACAAAGGCGAAATTCAGGTGAACAAGGGCTATCGCATCCAGTTCAACTCTGCCATTGGCCCCTACAAGGGCGGTATTCGCTTCCACCCCAGCGTCAATGCCGGAATCATCAAATTTCTCGGCTTTGAGCAGATTTTCAAAAACTCGCTCACCGGGCTCGCCATAGGCGGGGCCAAAGGTGGTGCCAACTTTGATCCGAAAGGCAAATCGGATAACGAGATTATGCGTTTTTGCCAGGCCTTCATGACCGAGCTGTTCCGCCATGTCGGTCCTACCATTGACGTGCCTGCCGGAGATATTGGCGTGGGTGCCCGCGAAATAGGCTACCTTTACGGCCAGTATAAAAAACTCACCTGCTCGCACGACGGCGTGCTTACCGGCAAGGGGTTGACCTATGGCGGCTCCCTTGCCCGTACCGAAGCCACGGGCTACGGCTCTGTGTATTTCGCCCAGAACATGATGCAGGACCGGGGTGACTCTCTGGAGGGCAAAACCTGCACGGTTTCCGGCGCGGGCAACGTGGCTATCTATACCGTAGCCAAGCTGCTGGAACTCGGCGCAAAGCCGGTTACGGTTTCTGACTCGCGCGGCATGATTCACCATGAAGCGGGCATTGATTTAGCCGCCCTCAAGCAGGTCAAGGAAGTGGAGCGCGCTTCCCTTTCCCGCTACAAGGAACTGTGCCCGGACGCCAAATACATTCCCGTTACAGAGTATCCCCAGGGACGAAACGCGGTTTGGTCCGTGCCCTGCCAGGCCGCTTTCCCCAGCGCCACCCAGAACGAACTCAACGAAGCCGACGCAAAAGACCTGATCAAGAACGGCTGCGTGTGCGTATCAGAAGGCGCGAACATGCCCTCCACGCTGGAAGCGATAGAAGTGTTTCTCGCGGCGAAAACCGCTTACGGTCCGGCCAAGGCGGCAAACGCGGGCGGCGTCTCCACCAGCCAGCTTGAAATGGCCCAGAACGCCAGCATGCAACAGTGGACCTTTGCGGAAGTGGATGCCAAGCTCAAGAACATCATGCAGGGCATATTCACCAGCGCCAATGAAACGGCCAAGGAATTCGGCCAGCCGGGCAACCTTGTGCTGGGCGCGAATATCGCAGGGTTCCGCAAGGTTGCGGACACCATGATCTCGTTAGGCGTTTAACGGCGGCAGTAAATGCCGCCTGCGCCTCCATGGCGGGCTGCTGCCAAAGAATACTTTGTCAGCAGCCTCAAACGCTCCGCGTTTTTGTTTTGCTTGCGAT
>JAJDIC010000122.1 GCA_030266525.1 Desulfovibrio sp. OttesenSCG-928-G15
CGGATATCGGCATGTCGAGCTTGAGCATTTCGCCGGACCGCATCCGAAAAGTTGCGTTTAGCCGCCCATATATGTCCATGCGCCAGGGGGTTCTGGCCAACCAGCTACAACTTGCCAAACTGCAGGGCGACACCCCCGCAGCCAAACTCAATACCCCTCAGGCTGTCATTGCCGTCAGAAACGGCAGCATATACCGCCAGTTATTGCCCCGGCTCGTCCCCGCAGCAACGGTCAAGGAATTCCCCTCATGGGAAGAATGTTACGATGCGGTAAAAAACGGCTCCGCCACGGGCATAATCGGCGATGAAGGCCAGCTGTTCACCTGGCTGGGCCGCAACAAGGGCGACTCCATGCGTCTGGTTCCCGTTCTCTTCAACGGCAAGCAGGACCCCATTGCCATTGCCGTGGCAAAACAGAACCACGACCTCACTGAGTACATCAACGCCTTTTTGCTGCACTATCAGCCAGAAGCCATGGGCATACAGGAAGCCTATTGGAAATACAAAGATGAAGATGAAGTGGCCTGCGACCCCGGCCTGAAGCAAAAAATACCGGCAAAAGAATACCCGGTCCTGCTCATGGCAATGGCCACCGCCGTGCTGCTGGCGGGAAGCCTGATTCATGCCGCCCGCCCCGCCCGCAAGCGCCCCGAACAGGAACAATAGCCCGGCAACATAGCAGCCCGGCAGCATACACACGGCAGCCGGATAAACCCGCGCTTGCACACTGTGATGTATTCTGCTCTTTGGCCCGGCGGTGTTGCATGCGTTTACGCCTCAGGGGCGAGCTTGGTTGCTGTGAAAGAAGCTACGTATTCTCCGCATCATGGGCAGCATCGGGCGATTCTTTCTCACCCGCATCCTCTCTGGCGGCCATTGTATCGAGCATGTCGATAAGTCGGCCCATATTGTTCTTGAAATATGCCTTGTCTTCATCATTGGAGCGTATTGCCGCTATTTCCAATGAACGCGCAAAATCGGATTTTTCTTTCTCGCCTATATTGGCCAATGCAGAGCGCATGGCGTGTATTGTTGTAATCAGAAGCTTCCTGTCTTCTACCGTGACCGTTTTCAAAGTGGTTACGGCCTTGCGGGCGTCCCGCTTGAAGACCTCGATCAGTTTCGGGTCAATAGCCGGTTCCTCAAAAACCGCCCCGGCATCGTCGCCGCTCTTCCGCAAAGCCTCTGCTTCATCCTTATGCCGGTCACGCACGAATGTGTTTAATTTGTCATTAAGAAGTTGCAGGTTCATCGGTTTTGATATGAAATCATCAAAGCCGTTTTTCCTGAACATTTGCTCGCTGCCCAACACAGCATTTGCGGTCAATGCGATTATGGTCCCCGTATATCCGAAAGCCCGTACTTTCTGTGCTGTCTCAACACCGTCCATCCCGGGCATCATGTGGTCAAGAAATATGATGTCATAGAGGCTGCCGCCGGAGACTTTTTTCAACACTTCATGCCCGCTGCTTGCGGTTTCAACTGTAAGCCCGTAGCGCAACAAGACACTTTTCGCCACATACAAATTTGTTTCCATGTCATCCACAACAAGAACCTTTCCATAGGGCATCGGTTCTCGCATAAACGTTGTTGTGGAATCATGGTGCTTTCTTGAAAACCGGAAGTCGCAAAGGCTGGCGGCAACGTCTTTTCCGATTACATCGCCCTCAACGTATTGTTGCACAAGAGTTATCGTGAATGTGCTTCCCTTTCCAAGTTCACTATCAATATGAATAGTGCCCCCCATTATGTCCAGGAGGCGTTTCACGATACTCAACCCAAGCCCGGCACCTTCAACATTACTGTTGGCATCCCGATTAAACCGCGTAAACTCGGTAAACGACTGGCTGACATCTTCCGGGCTCATTCCCTGCCCGGTATCGGTAACGACAAAGACCAAAGTGACCTGATCGCCCGCGCGCGTATGGGAAATGTCCAGGGTCACAGTGCCCTCTGCCGTATATTTGAAAGAATTTGACAGAACGTTGTTCAATACTTGCTTTATTCTCAGTTCATCACCGAGTAAAAGCGAGGGAATGCTTTCTTCAACGTTGAGCTTGAACTGTATCGGCTTGCTGCCAATTCTGTAAACATTCATATGAACGGTATCATTGATCAGGCTGGGAACATTGTACACCTGCGGAGCAATGGTAAGTTTGCCGGTTTCAATCTTGGCCAAATCAAGAATATCGTTGATTATATCAAGAAGGCTATGCCCGGACATATGAATTTTATTTACTGCGTCAAGCGTTTCCTTATCCAGAGACTTATTGAGCAGTAAAATATCCGATATGCCCAATATTGCAGTCAAAGGCGTACGCAGTTCATGGGACGTTGTGGTGAGGAATCTGGATTTGGCGCTATTGGCGGCCTTTGCGACGGCGACCTGCTCGTCAAGCTGTTGTGTGCGCTCTGCCACCTTGTTCTCAAGAAGGGCATTGAACTTTATCAGCTCGGCATTCTTCTTTTTCAACTCTTCCGATTTTTGTGTGAGCCGGTGAATAAGGTCGGTTATTTCCTGCATCATGGTCCGAAACGCCTTGGTAAGAGTCCCTACCTCATCATTTCGCCTGCTGTCGGGAATGTCTATGGCATAATTACCCTTGCTGATTCTTTCGGCATAGCCAGCCAGCCTCAGGACAGGTTTCGACAAATTTTGCGTGACAAAGTACAGAACAGCGACAATAAGAGCCAGACTGAGGGCAGATATCCGAATGGCAGTAAGCCGTATCCCTTCAGACCTTTCCTCCACCGTGGAAATGGGCACATTGACGGCAATGGACCAGGGGTTGGTAACATCGCTGAACTTCACGGGAGTGTAAACGGTATAGTAACCGTCCTCTACAACGGTATAGGGCCTGCCTTCGCGAATCGCCTCTGCAACTTCCGTTGCAACGTTAAGCCGCTCTGCATTCAGCTTTAACAACTCCATTGACAGCCCATCGGTCAGCAGCGTTATATCCAGGCTTGCTCCAGAAGGGTTGTCGGCATATCTGGCAAGGCTCTGGACAAAGGCGGTTGCCTGCTTGTACTCCGCAGCCCCCGCCTCTGTGTCACGCGATAGCCCCTTGAGATAGCCGGCAACAACATCCAGGGCGGCCGGAGCATTGCCCGGTTCTTCTTTCAGCATATGATAGGCTGCGACCGTATACACCGTCTTGTTGAAGTATTCTTTTTCGGGGTGGGCCACGATAAAGCCCGAATTCGAATAAATCTCCGAATATTCGTCAAGGCCGCGCGTATTGACCTTGGAAGTCATCTCCTGCACGCTGCCCAGCGCCATGTCGGAAGAAACAATGCCATAAAATTCCCCATCGATAATGATTGGGAATACAAAGCTGCTCATTAAAACTGGAACACCCTGCACTTCATAGAAAAACGGGTCTGTAATATACTCTGACCTTGCGTCCCGGGCTCCGGCGTACCAGTCGTCGCTGTCAAAACCGGTCAGAGGCTCTACCCCGATTTTGCCGTTATGCAGGCTCCAATACGGCGCATACCGGCCCGTTTTGTCGTAATAAGGGAACTGACCGGCGTACAGGGCATCCTTGCCGTCCAGCTTGTTCGGCTCAAACGCAACACAGAAGGATATGATATATTGTTTCTCCAGCAAGGCATTTCGCAAAACGTCATTGAGCGTCTCCCGGTCTGCCGTGCCGTTTTTGATCAGAGTTTTGAAGACTATCATCAGAGATTCCGATGACACGCGCGCGCCTTGGAGTTCCGCCTTTATTTCATAGCTGTACTTTGCCGATATTTCATCAGCCAGCATAAAGGCCGCTTCTTTCGCTGTCTCAGCGCTCTGGTTCGAAACAAGGATAATTGCGCAGCTATAAGTAATAACGACAACCAGCATGATCGGTATGAACAATTTCGTTCTGAAACTGAGCTTTTTCAGCATGGTGCCCCCGTATGAAAACGCCCTACCAAGTACACTTTCCGTAAAAAACGACTGCTATCCCCAGAGCGAAAGACCAGTCACAGGTCCCCAATGAATCCGGTAACGCAAAACCTGACGATATCGCCAAGAGCGCCGCACTAAGCACAACTCACCTAGTTGCGCAATCACCTTCTGCCGCATGAGTTCAATGATATGATACTGCACCAAAAGCATCCTGTAAACGCGAATATCCTGCGAACAGAATGAGGTAAAAATGATCAGGGAGAAAAGAAGAGAATGCCCCAATTTCCCGTTGACATCCCAACGAGAAGCGCATAGAAATTCTTTCGCACACCGGTCACCCCGGTGCTGGTCAAAGTCGGGATGTAGCGCAGCCTGGGAGCGCACTTGAATGGGGTTCAAGGGGTCGAAGGTTCAAATCCTTTCATCCCGACCAGAAAGACTAATAAATCCATACGGATAGAGATAACCCCAAAAAGGGATTCAGGGACAACTTGAAT
>JAJDIC010000125.1 GCA_030266525.1 Desulfovibrio sp. OttesenSCG-928-G15
TCATGTAAGCCACCTGGGCGGGAAGGCTCTGGTCAGCCGTATTGTGGATACCGTCAATGCGGCGCACCCGGACATTTTTATCAGCCTGGGCGATTTGACAGACAAGGACATCGCACCGGGAAGCGCCGAAGCAGCCCTGCTGCGCGGCATTCAAAGTACATACGGCAGCTATGGCGTGCTCGGAAACCACGAATTTTATTATAACGTGCCCCTTTCGCTGCAATTCCACCAGGACGCCGGAATCACCCTGCTGCGCGGCAAGGCCGTGAATGTCGGGCCCATCCGCCTGATTGGCACGGACGACCCGGAAGGTGTGAAACGCGGGTACATTGACAGTACAGGCAGGGAAGAGTTGCTCAAGGCCAATGCCGGGGCACCGCGCTACACCGTGGCCCTGTACCATCAGCCGCGCCTTCCGCAGCGTCTGGCCGGGTTCGTTGACTTGCAGCTGTCCGGACATACCCACGGCGGTCAGGCCTGGCCGGTAAACCTGTATGTCAGGGCCGTACACCCCTATTCCGCCTGGCGGCAGGCTACCTTGAAAGGCGAAAACGGCGAAAGCGAGTTGTTTGTCACCCACGGCGCGGGTTTTAACGGACCGCCCTTTCGCTTCCTGGTTCCTGCGGAAGTGGTGATTATTGATATTACCGCAGCGCATACGCCTCAAATCACGCCCGGGGGGGGGCCTGCCCCCTCTTCCATGCCCCCCGCCCAGCCGGAATAGCCAAAAGAAGAAACGCATCTTGCCATAATCCGACAAATGTGCAATTTTTTGCGCATGCACTTTGCGCGTAAGCGCAAACCCTTTTCTCTGCCCCAGTCCCCGAGCGTGGAATGAATATCGCCGATAAAAACAAGGAACGCAGTACCATCATCCTGGCCGTCATATCCCTCGTGGTCATCGGCCTCACTGTGCTGCTGTATACCTTGCAAACCTTTCGCCACCAGCGTGAAGCGGAAGAACAGCACCTCTTCCTCACTTCACGCGCCGTGTATATGTCTATCGAGCGCACTGTGCGTCGCGGGCCGGTCCGGGAGGGGGAAGACAGGCTTTCTCCGCGTACTTCGGAATTTTTTCAGACACTTGAACAGGATGGCGATGTGCTTTTCGTCGGCATTGTCACCGAGCATGGCGACAAACTGCTGACCTCGCCCGGCCAGGGCGGCAACCCGGTAGAGCTGACAGACACGGTTGTTACGCAGCTTATTGCAGACGGCGAATGGCACGGGCGATTCAAGGTTGGCAAAAGCGAGGCCTATATTTACGGCAAGAGGCTTGCGCCGCTTCTGGGCATGCACTCAAGTCTGCGCGACGCTCTTGGCCCGCCCGGTTTTCTTGTGGTCGGCATTGACATGGAGAAATCGCTCAGCGCCTATGCGGGCTTTCGTAAAAACGTGCTTTTCCAGGGCCTGTATATTCTGTGCGCCGTGGTGTTCACCTGGTTCCTGGGCATGCGCTATCTGGCTCGAAGGGACCAGGCGGGCAAAGCCGCCGGCCTGGAACAGTTCCAGGCAACCTTGCTTGATAACCTGCCTGACGGGCTGATTACCATTTCCCCGGACGGCAGCGTGTATTCAGCCAACCCCGCCGCCCTGCACATCCTGCGCAGAGAGTCGCACAGCATTGTCGGACAGCCCGCTGCCAATTTGCCTGCCAATCTCGCTTCCTGTCTGCAAGAGCACAGTCAGCCCCTGTGGCAACAAATAACCTATGAGCGCAGCAAGCTTGAAGTCCTGGCCCTGCAACTGGAAGACGACCGGGAAAACGCCTGGATGCTGATTATCCGTGACCGCACCCAGCTACGGCGACTGGAGCAAAGCCTGGCAGACGCGGAAAAACTTGCCGCTATCGGCACCCTCGCTGCCGGGGTGGCCCATGAAGTGCGTAATCCTTTGAGTTCTTTGCGCGGCTTTGCCCAGTATTTTGTAAAGAAACTGGCAGGTAAACAGCCGGAAGAAGAATATGCGAAAACCATGGTCCGCGAGGCAGACCGCCTGAACCGGGTTATCACGGACCTGCTTTTTCTCGGCAGGCCCAAACCTGTCAATTTACAGCCGGTTGACCTGGAAGGACTGCTACAGGAAATCGCAGGACTGCTGCGTTTTGATCTGGAAAGCCGGAAAACGGAAATCGATATCCGACTGGATGCGAAAACCCTTCTGGCGGACCGTGATGCACTGAAACAGGCCCTGCTTAACCTTGTGCTTAACAGCCTTGATGCCCTGCAAAGCGTGCCGCCTGCAACGCTTGACCAACCGACGGCCCCCCCGGCTGCTCACGCGGGCGGACACCTGGGCACCCCCATGACCGCCCACGCGGCAGAGCGTCCGGTCGATAGCCCCCTGCCTGTCGGGGAAGAAGATATTCCCCTCCTGCCGGCACTGCCCGTGCCAGGTAAGGGCGGCCCGCTACGCATCCGCTCCGGCCTTATTCTTGCCGATAAATCGCCTGCTGAAAGGGGAGGTCGCCAGGGCACTCCGGAAGGGGTGTTCATAGATGTGCAAGACCTTGGTTGCGGCATGAATGAAGAGCAACAAACCCAGGCCTTTGACGCATTTTTCACAGCCAAGGCCAGCGGCACGGGCCTTGGGCTGGCGCTGGTTAAACGGATTATGGTTGATCATATGGGACAAACGCTCATCGCCTCCGCCCCAGGGGCGGGAACTACGATTCGCCTGTATTTTCCCATGGGACAAACCCAAAACGCGCATCTTGCCGCGAGCGCCGGGGCCTCATCACTTGCCGGGGCCTCCCCCCTTCTGGCAGAACCCTCTCAAACCGTTGCGGCACCTGCGCAAACTCTTACGCTTTCCTCTCAAACCGTAGCGGTTCCAGCCCAGCCCGCTGCCGTGCATGGAGATAATGATGAAATCGCTGCTGGTCATTGATGATGAGCCCGGGCACCGCCTGATGGTCCGGGCTGTTCTGGAAGATGCCGGCTGGCAGGTATTTGACGCAGCCTCCGGTGAGGAAGGCCTTGATTTTGTTACACGCAACCCCGGCCTGATCCATGTGGCCCTCGTAGATATGAAAATGCCGGGCATGGACGGACAGGAAACGCTCACCCGCCTGCACGCCCTTAGCCCTGGTTTGCCGGTAATCCTGCTTACCGCTTACGGTACTGTGGGTTCAGCTGTAGAGGCCATGAAACGCGGAGCCTTTGACTATCTGGCCAAGCCTGCGGACAACGACGAGCTTGTGCTCACCTTGAACCGCGCCCATGAGTACAGCCGCCTGCAGGAAGAAAATACCCGCCTGCGTACAGAGCTTGCCTCGGACAACGCGCTCCGGCCTATTATCGGGACAAGCGAGTCTGTGCGCTTTGTGCGGGACTTCATCAGACAGGCCGGGCCAAGCGAGGCCACGGTGCTTATCACCGGAGAGTCGGGCACCGGCAAGGAGCTGGTGGCCGATGCGCTGCACGCATGCAGCAGCCGTTCCGGCAAGGCACTGATCAAGGTCAACTGCGCCGCCCTGCCTGCCCAGTTGCTGGAAAGTGAGCTTTTCGGCTATGAACGCGGGGCCTTTACCGGTGCGGTGAAAGACAAACCGGGCCGGTTCCAGCTTGCATCCGGCGGGACGCTTTTTCTGGATGAAATCGGAGAAATTCCTCCCGACTTGCAGGCCAAACTGCTGCGGGCCATTCAGGACAGAACGGTAGAGCCGTTAGGCAGCGTGCGTACTGTGCCTGTTGACGTGCGCATACTCGCAGCCACAAACAGGAATCTGCGCCAAAGAGTGCAGGAGGGCACGTTCCGCGAAGACCTGTTTTTCCGGCTGAACGTTCTGGAGGTAGAATCGCCCCCTTTGCGAGAGCGCATGGAAGATTTGCCGCTTCTGGTAAATCACCTGATGGCCCTGCTTTCTGCAAAAAACCGCAAAGAGATACGCGGAGTAACCCCGGCCTTCCTGCAGGCCCTGAGCGGATACTCCTGGCCCGGTAACGTGCGCGAACTGGAAAACGTGCTGGAACGCGCCCTCATACTAAGCCGCTCCGACATTCTGGATATGGAGTCTTTGCCGCCGCAAATACTGCGCGCGGACAAGCCCCCGCAACCAGTCCCGGGAAGAACCAGCCCACAAGAAGAGCACCCGCTGGCTACACACCCCGCAGCGCCGCCCGTGGCGCAACCTGCGGCACAGGCAGGAGCACTACCCGCAAACGACCACTCGACAGTTCCTGGCGAAGCAAAGCCCCAGGAAGCAGCTCTCCTGCCGGATAGCGCCAACACCATGCTGGAAGAAGCGGAACGCAGAGCGTTGGTTGAAGCGCTACGAATGTACCAGGGCCACCGGGAAAAAACAGCCGACGCACTGGGCATAAGCAGGCGCACCC
>JAJDIC010000126.1 GCA_030266525.1 Desulfovibrio sp. OttesenSCG-928-G15
GCGTACAAATAAAAATACAGGGCGAATATGCCTGTTTTACCAGACCCGAGATGAAGGGTGAACGAGTGTCCTACGAAGTTCCGACCCCTTCCGCTATTCGGGGCATTCTTGAAGCCGTTCATTGGAAGCCTGCGATAACCTGGCACATTGACGCGATACATGTGATGCGGCCTGTTCGTTTTGAAAGCATTCGACGCAATGAAGTGGCAAACAAGGTGCCCGGCGTGGAGAGCTATATGAAGTCGGGCAAGCCTTTGTACCTGCTGGTGGAAGACAGACGTGTGCAACGGGGGGCGTTGGTTTTGCGCGATGTAGAATATTATGTCGAAGCGCATTTCAGCCTGACAGGCAAAGCTGGTCCGGACGATAATGAGGGTAAGCATTTGGATATTTTTAACCGCCGTCTGAAAAAGGGGCAGGTGTATCACCAGCCCTGCCTGGGGTGCAGGGAATTCCCTGCTTTTATAGAAGCCGTGTCAGGTGGAATCCCGCCATCAGCCTTGGCTGAAAAAGCAGAAGGCAATAGAAACTTGGGGTGGATGTTGTATGACCTTGATTTTTCAGAAGCAGCCAATACAACCCCCATGTTTTTTCAAGCAAATATGGAACGCGGTATTGTGCGAATTCCTCCTCTAACAAGTCCGGAGGTAAAACGATGATTTTTCAAAGCCTGTACCGCTATTACCAACGCCTTGCTCAAACGGATGGTGTAGATATTCCCAGGGAAGGTTTTGCTCCGCAAAAAATAAGCTTTGCCTTGGAGTTGTCCCCTGAAGGAAGCGTCGAGGAAGTCATAGATCTACGTGTTCCAGAAGGTAAAAACGGCAAACTTGTTCCCAGAATCATTATACTGCCCGCGCTAAGCAAGGCCAGAACAACCGACTTCACTCCATATTTTTTATGGGACAAAACTAAATTTTGTCTCGGTGCGGATACGGGAGGTAAAGAGAAAGATATTCAGGGTGCTTTTGCTGCATTTACCAAGCTGCATAAGGAACTTTTGGCGGAGGTGAATACTCCTGAAGCCAAATCCCTGCTCGCTTTTGTCAATAATTGGAAGCCAGCAAAAGCCCCGGAACTGGAAAACTGGGAGGACATGGTAGGCTCGAATATAGTCTTCCGCGTGGGGGGGCGTTTTTTACATGAATGTCCTGAGCTTCTTTCGTTGTGGCCCAGAAATGATACTGCAAAGGAAAAGCAGGGCATATGTCTGGTCACAGGTCAGCGCACAGCTATTGCTCCTTTGCACAGTCCTATTAAAGGCATTTCTGGTGCTCAAACTTCCGGCGCTTCTTTGAGCGCATTCAAAATAGAGGCCTTTTCTTCATTTGGTAAAGAAAAGAATTTGAATGCCCCTGTGGGGAAGTATGCCGCTTTCGCTTATACAACGGCTTTGAACTATTTGGCACAAGAGCAAAGTCAGTCGGTGCGGTTCGGAAAGACCACTGTTTTGTGTTGGGCTGAGAAAGAGCACCCCCTGGAACAGGGCTTGATAAACCTCATTATGGGCGGGGAGGAAAAAGAAGCCAGAGTTGACGTGAGCACTGCACAGGAACGGGCCAGTTTGTTACGATCTCTTGCCCAGGGCAAAAACTGGCAGGGCTCTGTGCCGTCCATCTCTCTTGATACATCTTTGTATGTTCTCGGTCTTGTTCCCAATGATGCTCGCCTTGCGGTTACTTTTTTTCTGCAAGGAACCGCAGAAGAGTTTCTTGAAAAAATAGGAGCTTACTATCGCGAATTAAATATTTCTCGCTATGAAACGGACACAGAATTTCCTTCTGTCTGGCAACTTGCTCGCGCTATGTTGGCCCCGCAAAAGAAAATGGCAGATATTGCCAGAATGGGGGGGGATTTGCTTCAAAGCATTCTGGGCGGGTACGTCTATCCCGCCTATGCACTTCCGGCAGTGCTTGCCCGCTTGCAGGCGGGAGAAAATATCAATGCGGTTCGAGCCGGTCTCATTAAGGCCATACTCATTCGGAACTTTAATTGTGAGGACAACATGAAACTTAACCCTTCTCACCCCAGTCAGGCATATCATCTCGGTCGGGTGTTTGCCCTGTTGTACAGTTTGCAGCGCAAAGCCATTCCCGGCATCAATGCTGGTATACGTGAACGGTATTACGGAGCGGCCTCCACAACCCCTGCACTTGTATTTCCCTTGCTGCTCGGCAACGCACAAAATCACATAAAAAAAGCCAAAGCTGGCTTGTACGATAAAATGATTACAGAAATTATCAGCAATCACATTGAAGAGTTTCCCAAACACTTCAGCCAACAAGAGCAGGGTGAGTTTGCCCTGGGATTCTATCACCAACGCGTGAACCCTGATAGTCAAAAAGCAGATTCCGATGCGATAACCCCCATCTCAGAAAATGAAGAGGATTAGTTATGACTGCTATTTCAAATCGCTATGAATTTATACTCTTTTTTGATGTTGAAAATGGTAATCCTAATGG
This sequence comes from Desulfovibrio sp. OttesenSCG-928-G15, assembly GCA_030266525.1. Next base: position 2,463 of record JAJDIC010000126.1, read on the forward strand.
AGATCCGGACGCCGACAACATGCCCCGCATTGATCCGGAAACTGGTCATGGTGTGGTAACTGATGTGTGTTTGAAGCGTAAAATTCGTAACTTTGTAGAGCTGGCAAAAGGAGCGGTTCCTGGTTTTGACATTTATGTAAAGGAAAAGGCCGTGCTCACAACCCAGCAGAAAAAAGCATATACAAGTGAGGGCCTGGATCCGAAAAACGCAAAAGCGGAAGGCGTTGAGCGCGCTCGCTCCTGGATGTGTCAAAATTTTTATGACGTGCGCAGCTTTGGTGCTGTGATGTCACTGAAAGAAGCTAACTGTGGTCAGGTACGAGGGCCAGTGCAAATGGCATTTGCCAAAAGCGTGGAGCCTGTTATGCCGCGCGAGGTGACCGTCACGCGCATGGCTGTGGCCACCGAAAAGGAAGCCAAAGCTCAAAGCGGCGACAACCGTACCATGGGGCACAAGTTTATTATTCCTTATGCTCTCTATAGGGCCCATGGCTTTATTTCCGCACCGTTAGCCGAAAAGACCGGATTTTCCGAAGAAGACCTGGCTCTTTTCTGGCAGGCTGTGCTTACTATGTTTGAACATGACCGTTCTGCCGCCAGGGGTGAAATGACGGTACGCAAACTCTTTGTTTTCAAGCATGCAGACAGACTGGGCAATGCCCCTGCTCACACCCTTTTTGACCTGGTTCATGTGGAAAAAACAATTCCACAGGATGAACCGGCACGCGCTTTTTCACACTACATGATTACCATTAAAGGCGCTGTGCCCCAAGGTGTGGAAGTCATCGAAAAGGCGTAGCCCATGTACGCCGAAGCAGACTGTGTTGCTCTTTCTGCACTTCGGCATTTTCGTGTGTGCCCCCGGCAGTGTGCGCTCATTCACCTGGAACAGATATGGGAAGAAAACGTATTCACTGCCGAGGGACGTCTTCTGCACGAAAAGGCTGATAGCGGCAAAGTGGAAACGCGAGGCGACTTGAAAACCGTCACCGGCCTCCCTATTCGCTCCCTTGAACTGGGAGTAAGCGGTAGGGCGGATGTCGTAGAATTTCATCGTCGAGAGGGTGTATGGTATCCTTTTCCCGTGGAATATAAACGTGGCAGGCCCAAAGTTACAGATGTAGATACAATCCAGTTATGCGCACAAGCTATGTGCCTGGAAGAAATGCTCGGTCAGCCTGTTTTGGAAGGTGCGCTTTTCTACGGCAAAACTCGGCGCAGGCTTGTAGTTACTTTGAACGACGCTTTGCGCAAGGCCACCCGCGAGGTTGCCGCCGGGGTGCATATGCTTATTGAGCGCGGCATCACTCCTCCCCCGGTGGCAGATGAGCATTGTGCCAGTTGTTCTTTACAGGAACAGTGCCTTCCTCTCCCTCTTGCTAAACGCGGGAAGGCTTCCCGCTATTTGCGTTCTCTTCTGGAGGAAGCATGAAGCGACACCTGAATACTCTGTATGTGACAACACAAGAAAGTTACCTTGCAAAAGATGGTGAATGTATCGCGGTGCACCATGGTGGGGAGCGCAAGGGACTTATCCCGATCCATAATTTATCCGGTCTCGTTATATTCGGTCAGGTTTCATGCAGTCCTTTTTTACTGGGACACTGTGCAGAAAATAACGTGGCAGTTTCTTGGCTTACGCAAAGCGGGCGCTTTCTGGCTTCAATGCATGGCCCGGTCCGTGGGAACGTATTACTTCGGCGTGAACAATACCGTAAGGCAGACTGCA
>JAJDIC010000127.1 GCA_030266525.1 Desulfovibrio sp. OttesenSCG-928-G15
TTCATAGTCAAACCCGGCCAGATCGGCTTCAATGGCAGACAGGGTCGCCTGATCCACACCCGCGGCGAACAGTTCTTTGTTTTCAGCAAAAAAGGCCGGGGCTGTGGCGTCATCTTCCTTGAGCAGCGAGACAAACTCCTTGTACAGCATGGTCGGAATCGCCGTACTGGCGCCCTGCCCGCCTGCGTTCTGCTGTGCGGGGGCTTTGGCCCCATCTTCCAGAAGGCCGGACGCGGAAACGCTTTCCTTCAACGCGGTCAGAGCCCTTGCAAGTTCCATGGCGGCAGATGCGTCTGTTGGCGTGGTTTCGTCCACATGATTCTTTTCCAGCGTGGCGGATTGTGCCGAAAGGTCCATTGCGCCGATGGTGGCGCTCAATCCCTTGATGGTGTGGGCTATGCGCCTGAGAGTCGGGGTGTCATTTTCCGCAACCGCTTTTTCCAGGTCGGCGATGTAGCCTGCAATGCCCTTGTGGAAAAGGCGCAGGGTTTTCAGATACAGTTGCAGGTTGCCCGCAAGCCGCGCTACTGCCGGTTTGTACACAATGCCGCTGATCGGAGGCAGGGTATCCACCGTGAGCGGGGGCTTCGGGGCGAGGCTTGCCTTGGCTTCCTCCACCGCTTTGGCTACAGCCGCCATAGCCGCAAAAGAGCCGCTCAGCCCTGAAAGGGCGTTGGCAACAGCGGGGGCCGCTTCCGCGGCAGCGGGGCCTGGCGTAACAGCGTCAAGGCCCTGCCCGGTTTCGACAGCGCTCTGCCCGGTAGCACAGGCTGGCGCGGCAGCGTCAGAACCCTGTACGGCAGTGACTGCCCGAGAAGCTTCGGGCGCGTTTTCAGCCTGTATGCCGTCATCTGCCTCGGCGGGCATTTTTTCCTGCGCCGAAGGGGGCTTGCCCGACACCGAGCGGATTATAAAGGCGTCATCCACCAGGGGGGCCTTGCCTTTGCCGGCGGGCGCGATGGGCGGCACGTATCCGGCAATGGGCGCCCAGTGCAAAAGCACCTCGAACAGACGGTCAACTTCAATGGGTTTGGCAATATGATCGTTCATTCCTGCGGCAACGCAGGCGTCTTTTTCACCGCTCATGGCGTGGGCGGTCATGGCGATAACCGGCAAGGTCTTGAATTCGGAATGCATGCGCAGGCGCTGGGTAGCCGCGTAGCCGTCCATTACCGGCATTTGTACATCCATGAGCACGATGTGAAAACCGCCGGGCCTGGCCAAAAGAATGTCCAGCGCTTCCTGCCCGTTTTCCGCGCAGGTTACCTGCGCCCCTTCGTGGGTAAGAATTTCTTCCGCCACCTGCTGGTTGATGATGTTGTCTTCTACCAGCAGTATGTTCATGCCGCTGCAACGCTTGATTTCCGGCTCAGGCTCCCTTGGCGGCTGCGCCGGGGGAAAGCGCCGGCTTTGCAGGGCGTCCAGCAGCATGTTGAACATTTGCGACGGGCTGACCGGCTTGTAGAGAATATGTTCAATGCCCGCTTCTCTTGTCTTGTCCTGCAAATCTGTGCGTCCGAACGCCGTTACCAGGATGATAACCGGTTTTGCGGAAAGATTCATGTCGCGTATGTAGGCGGCGGCTTCCAGGCCGGAAACCGTGGGCATGCGCCAGTCCAGCAAAACAATGCTGTACGGTGCGCCTGCTTTTTCCGATTCTTCAAGTTCCGCGTAGGCTTCGTAGGCCGAGCTGACGGTCGTGGGCGCAAGGGTCAAACCGGCCAGCATTTCACCAAGAATGGTTCGGGCCGTATCGTTGTCGTCCACTACCAGGGCTTTCATTCCGGAAAGCGAGCTGTGCGCGCGCTCAATCGGCTTCGGCACGCCCGTTTCGCAAGCAATGGTGAAACTGACGGTGGTTCCCTTGCCGGATGTGCTCTCTATACTGATTTCGCCGCCCATCATTTCAATCAGGCGTTTGGTAATGGTCAGGCCAAGCCCGGTTCCTCCATACAGGCGCGTTGTGGAATCTTCTGCCTGGGTGAAGGGAGCGAAGAGTTTTGCCAGTTGTTCCGGGGTCATGCCTATGCCGGTATCTTTCACCTGGAAATAGAGCGTAACCGGAGCGCCGGCACCCTGCTCAAGGCTGATTCCGCCGCCCGAAGCGGTATCTGCCAGGCGGCACAGGACGGTAATTTCGCCTTCGGTGGTGAACTTGAGCGAATTGCTGACAATATTCGTAAGCACCTGACCGATGCGCAGGGAGTCGCCGCACAGATGCTGGGGCACGTCGGGTGCGACGGAAAAGAGCAGTTCTATATTCCTGTCTTCTGCCTTGTGTACGATAAGGTTGCTTGTCGCGTTCAGCACTTCGTCAAGGACGAAGGGGCTTTTTTCAATGTTCAGCTTGCCTGCTTCTATTTTGGAGAAATCGAGAATGTCGTTGATAATGCCGAGCAGGGTGGTGGCAGCCAGATGAATTTTACTGACGTATGATTCCTGCTGCCGGTCGAGTTTTGTTTTCAGGGCGAGGTAGGCCATGCCGATAATGGCGTTCATGGGGGTGCGTATTTCGTGGCTCATGTTGGCCAGAAAGGCGCTTTTCGCCTGGTTGGCCAAATCGGCGCTCTGCCGAGCGGCAACAAGCTCGGTGTGCTTGGTCTCAATGCTCTGGGCCAGGCTTTTGAAGCCCCCGGTCAATTCGCCTATTTCGCCGGAAACCTCAGGCAGGTTGCGAATGGCCGATACGTTGTTGCCGTCTGTGCGGTGTATGGCTTGCAGCATGGCCTGAACCGGCTTTCGCAAGGTGGCCGAAGAAACGGCCCAGGCAATGCCGAGTCCGGCAAAAAGAGCGGCAAGCAGGCAAAGGATATACAGGCGCATTTCCGCATCTGTTTCGGCAAAAGCGATGTCTTCATCAACCACAATGCTGAAGGTCATGAACCACTGGGACGTTTCCGACACCCTGAGCCGCATGAAGGAGAGCAGGGTGTGCTGCCCTTCTTCGTTGGTCAGCCGGGCGATGCCCCGGTCATCTTTCGCTGCCAGAATGGTGTTTTGTTCTTTTTGAATGATGCCGCTCAAGGAGGGGGAACCGTTTTCCCCTGCCGAGGAAAAAATGACAGAGCCTTTTTCGTCAGTAACGACAAGAGCGGCCTTGGACAAAAACGACAGGGTACTTACCCGCTGGGCTACTGTTGAGATGTCAAGGGCGGCAATAAGGGCGCAGGGCGTGCTGTTTCTGGCAAAGGGGAACACGCAGTAAACGGAAGGCACGCCGGTTGCCAGGTCTTGCGTATAAGGGGAAACAAGGAATTTTTGCTGGGCGATGGCTTCGCGAATGGCCGGAATATCGGAAAAATCCTTGCCCTCGGCAAAACCCCGGCCGGAAACAAGCACCTTGCCTGTGCCGTCGGTCAGGAAGATGTTGGCGATTTCATCCTCATGGGCCATGATGTCGTTAAAGATAGCCGCGGTGCTGCCGGGCACGGAAGGATCGACCGAACTGAACATGGAAAGCACAGCCAGCATGGTGTGCACGTTTTCCACGATGCTTACCTGCCGGACGGCCAGCAGTTCCACAACTTCCTGGATGCGGTGTTCGGTGGCCAGCTTGTCGTCATGGTTTTTGATATACCCGAACCGGAAAACGGCCAGGAAGCAGGGAATGAAGGCAAGCAATACCAAAAAGATAACCGTGCGATTAATATGTCCGGACAGGCGATGTCTCATAGGTACATATTCCTTACAAATGCGGTGCGGGCTGGAGCGTTTCACCCTTGAAACGTCCGCAACGGTTTGCTCTCAAACCCTTGCCGCCAGATAGCCAGGGGCGGTATTACCTGCCTTTACGTGACTATCAGGCGTTTTGTTGCTCTGACGATTTCTTGCGCGTACAGCGTTTTTTCCGACGTTACGTCTGCTGTGACCGGGATCTTGTCCGCTGTTACACGGCAAGTCGTGAAGCCGGTTCGCCCAAGTCGCGCAAGATGTTCTTCATGCCCATCTCATGTGTATTGATATTTCAGGAAAACAGTATGGATGCGCCTCCGTGTATTCAAGAGCCCCCCCATGAATACGCGGAGCATGTAATGCCTGTTAAAAAAATGCGCAATATGCGTAACGCGGGTAAGCAAGTATGCAGAGAGAATCTTGCGTGCAACGTATGCAACATATGGCAGCCATGTTTTTTTAAACAGAAACCACATAGAAATTT
>JAJDIC010000130.1 GCA_030266525.1 Desulfovibrio sp. OttesenSCG-928-G15
TTATAGGCTACACCTGGGCCAACGAGCTTACCACCGGGGTGAGTGATCAGCTTGCGGCCAATGCCCGGAATTTCCTGTTCCTCATGGGTGGGTGTTTTCTCCTGACCTTTGCCATGCTTCTGCTTTTTGCCAGACGGACAATGCGTGACATGGACGTGATTATTCGCGGCGTTTTGGCCATGCGTTCGGATTTCGGCAAGCGTATTACCGGCGTACAGGGCGAACTTGGGCGCGTGGCAGACAGCATCAACGAAATGGCGGAAGACGTAAACCGCGCCAATGAGGAAACGAAACGCGCCGTTTTCGTGCTGCAACAGGTTATGAACAAGCTTGACGCCACAGTGTATGTCAGTGACCAGGAAACGCATACTCTGGTGTATGTGAACGAATACCTGCGCAAAACACTGGGCGATGAAGAACTGGTCGGCAAGCCCTGTTACGAGGCCCTGTACGGCAGCAGCCAGCCTTGCGAATCCTGCCCGCAAAAATATCTGGTTGATGAGAAAGGCAAACCCAGCCTTAGCCCGTATCGTTCGGAAGTGTACAACCCGTCCACAGGCCGTAACTTCCTGATTACAGCCAGGCTCGTGCCCTGGCACGACGGGCGTATGCATTATATGGAAGTGGGCACAGACGTGACCGACAGAAAGGCCCTTGCGGTCGCGGAAGCGGCTAACCTCGCCCAGCGTGACTTCCTGGCCCGAATGAGCCATGAAATACGTACTCCCATGAACGGCGTTCTCGGCATGACCCGGCTGGCAATTCAGGCTTCGCCGCCGCCGGAGCAGCTTGTGTATCTGAAAAAGATACAGTCTTCCGCTTCCTTGCTGCTCGGGATCATCAACGATATTCTGGATTTTTCTAAAATCGAGGCCGGGAAGCTGACCATTGAAGACCATGTCTTCTCGCCCCGCGAAAGTGTGGAAAATATTCGCGAGCTTATTTTGCCAAGGGCGCAGGAAAACAATCTTGAACTTGTTGTCGAGCTTGATGATTCCGTACCTGCCTATATCAATGCCGATGGCCTGCGCCTTTCGCAAATATTGCTCAACCTTATGGGCAATGCGACCAAATTTACCTTGCAAGGCAGTGTTACCCTTCGCATGCGACTTGTTGCGCAGGAAGATCGGCTTCCGCGTCTGGAATGTTCGGTTACTGACACAGGCATAGGCATGACCCCGGCAGAAGTGCAGGGCCTGTTCAGGCCGTTTACCCAGGCAGATGGCTCAACATCGCGCAAGTTTGGCGGCACCGGGCTTGGCCTTTCTATTTCCAAGGCACTGGTGGAGCTTATGGGCGGCGAAATTACCGTCGGCAGCCAGCAGGGCGAAGGCAGCACCTTTGCCTTTTACATTCCTGTTTCGGTTGTGGATGAGCAGGCGGACGAAATACTGCCCCACGACCAGCCCTGGCGTGACACCACATTTGAGGGATGCAGGCTGCTTTTGGTGGAAGACAATGAAATCAACAGGGAAATAGCCCAGGCCTGTTTTGAAGAACTGGGGGCAAAGGTTGACGTGGCCGAAAATGGCCAGAAGGGCCTGGAGGCTTTTCTGGATACGGACTTTGACCTCATCTTCATGGATGTGCGCATGCCGGTAATGGACGGGCTGGAAGCTACCCGCCAAATCAGGGCCAGCGACAAGCATGACGCAAAAACAGTGCCCATTGTCGCCATGACCGCCAACGCCATGAAGGAAGACAGGGAAGCCAGCCAGCAGGCGGGAATGGATGCACACATTGCCAAGCCCTTTGAAATGCTGGAAATCAAGCGCGTCTTGTACATTTACTTCAAGGGGCCGCAAGAGGAAAAAAACTCGACGGGGCAGTAAGGAACTACTGGAAAATCCCGGCAGGGCGGTTTATAGCATAGCGAGGAAGGGCGCTCGCGCAAGTGGCGGGTGCCGGCTTATTCAATCAAACTGCTAAAGGCGGCGCTATGAAGCTGGTTTACAAAGGCAAGACCAAAGACGTTTACGAACGCGATGAAAACTCCCTGCACCTCGTATTCACCGACCGGGTTACCAAGAATGATGCCGGTGAAATAGACCCGGGCGGCAATACCCTTGCCGAAGAAACCATTCCCGGTCAGGGCGAAGCCTGCGTATGTATGTCTTCTGCCATTTTTAGCGAAATTGCCGAGCGCAATATCGCAAAAACGCACATGATTTCTTTTGATCAGGCCAGTGTTTCCATGGATGTGCAAAAAGCCTCCATGTTCCAACCGGGTCTGGAATGGGTGGGCCGCTGGGTCTGCACCGGCAGCTTTATGCGCCGTTATTCCATGGTTCCCGGCATTGCCGACGGCATGCTTCTGCCAAACCCCGTTTTTGAAATTACCCTGAAAGACGATGCCGCCGGAGACCCGCCCATCGTGCCTGCGGCACTTGTGGCGCTTGGGGTTGTGCCCAAAGGCGTTATGGATGTCTTGTGGCCCATGAACCAGGAGGTGCTCTCGCACATTCACGAAATGTTCTCGGTGCGCGGCCTGGACCTTTGGGACATTAAAATAGAATGGGGTCTGGACAAGAACGGTCAGCCCCTGCTCATAGACGAAGTGTCCCCCGGCTGCTGCCGGGCCTTCAAGAAAGGCACAAAAGAGCGGGTTCTCGGCAACCAGCTTGCGGAATATTTCCGCAAATAGCGCTACGCAATCAGTTCAAAAAAAAGCGGTTCTCCCAGAAATGGGTGAGCCGCTTTTTTTTGAACTGGGGGGTGCAGGGGAAATCATTTGCCCCGCAGCCGCTGGAGGCACAAATTGCTATGGCCAGGCGCAAGCCCTTTTCAAGAGGCGGGTGGACTCTTCCGTCTTCCCTCTCTTGAAAAAGACGCAGCCATGACGCCACAAGGAATAAATCAGTGTTTTCCTAAAACTCATAACGCACGTTCAAGTTGCCGCCAACGCCTTCGCGCTTGCCTGTGTAGCCTTGTACGGACATATCAAAACTTACCGGTGAGTTTGCGGAAGGTTTCACTGTGATGCCAAGCTCACCTACGCCGGTGCCGCCTTTGAGGGTGGGCGAGTCAATTTTCCAGCGGCGGCCCGTTCCCTTGATCGTGCCTTTTTGTCTTCCGCCGAATTCGTAGTCAAAGGCTGCGCCAAGGTAGGGGGAGGTGACAACGCCGTTACGCAGGACTGCTTCGTGCGTCAGGCGCGCGCCGGTTTGCCAGCGGTGGGAATTCACCTTGTCCAAAAAGAGACGTTCTGAGCGCATTTTTACCGTATCGTCATTCTGGTGCGTCCAGATGTACTTGGAAGAGAAATCAAGACTGGTGTTTTCGCGGAACTGCCAGAGGTAGCCCAGGCCGCCGTGCGCACCGTAATAGGCCACGGAAGAGTCATATTCGGCCTCCTCTCCCCTGCTGTTGACAAAATCTTTGGAGTCGTATTCGTTTTTGACCTTGCCCGCGCGAAGCGAGCCTTCCGCATACAGGCCTACGGGCAGGGTATAGCGGCCCAAAACGCCGCCGCCGAAATAGCGCGTATCGCCATTGCCTTGTACGGAAGGCCGGGATTTAAAGGAGTTGTGCGTGTTGTAATTGCCAAAGCCGGATTCAAAAAATACCCCGGCAAGAATGCTGCCGTTTTTGCCGTCAGCAAGCAGGCTGTTCCAGCCAAGACCGGCCAGAAAATTCACGCTTTCCACCTTGACATGGGAGCCGGTGTTGTAGCGTGACATGCTGCCGCCAAGAGAGCCAAAAGCCACAGGCCCGCTGGCACCGGCTTGTCTGGCTGCGCTTACGGCGCTGTTCATGCCTTTTCCCGCAACCATTTCAGAGCCTTGGCCGACCAGGGCGAAGCTGCCGAGCGAACCTTCAAGCAGGGACTTTGTCTGCGGGTTTTTACGCCTTTTGGCAGCTGTTGCTATTAAAAGCTGCTGTGCGCCGGAGCCGTTTTTTACGGAGAGCTTAAAATCATATATAGTGCCGAAGTCTTTGATACCTTCGCCCTTTTTCGGCTTGGTGGTGTCAAAGCCCTTGGCGCTGTCAATAAGCGTCACGGTGTCTTTGAGCTTCAGGTTCGATTTGCCGG
>JAJDIC010000128.1 GCA_030266525.1 Desulfovibrio sp. OttesenSCG-928-G15
TTTGGAAATGGCTTCCAGAAAGAAAAAGTAGCCCGAAGCTGTGTTGCCAGTTCTTCTTCTGTTTCAATGCCTTCGGCAACCAGGCTGATGCCTGCATTTTTTCCAAAATCGACCGTTGCCTTGCAAAGAAGCTGCTTGGTTAGCAATTCGCAAACCCCTGAATCTGGATGAAGGCGACAAAGAGATCTTCATCGTAGACGGCGATGGCGCCCGTATGCCGACTCAATCGTCGGTTTCATCGGTGACGATGCGCTGCGGGTAATATGCTGCTTGCTATCTCCAGCAGTCTCTTTATATATCTTCAAATAATACAGCGAATGAAAACTGGTCGAATTCGACCAGTTTTCATTCGCATCATCGACAAATTGTGGAGGAATCATGACAAAAGCGGAACTTGTGAAACGTTTGAAAGAAGAAGCCGGGCTTGCTTCGTTGAGCCAGGCTGAAAGTGCCTACAATACCCTGTTTTCCCTGCTCGGTAACGCGCTGAAAAATGGTGATACCGTTGCTATCTCTGGTTTTGGAAGTTTCAAACCGGTGAAACGCGCCGCCCGCAAAGGCCGCAATCCCCGCACCGGCCAGGAAATTCAGATTGCCGAATCCACCGCCGTAAAATTTACGCCGGGCAAGGCACTCAAGGCCAGTCTGTAAGTTTTCCGCCACAACAAAAGACAGCGTGGTTCCCGCGCTGTCTTTTGTTGTGGCGCTCCTGACACCTAGTGGCAATTACCTTGTCCTGTCACCTCAGCTCAATCATTTTCATCATCACTCCGGCTATCTTCAGCCAGTTCCCCGATGTTTGCGGCATTCAGAGGCGTTACCGCCTTTTTCCCTGTCTGTTTCTCATATTGTATGCGAGCTGCCCTTGCGACAGAGCCGCCGCGCCTGGCAACATTTTTATGCTCAGCCATTGTCTCAGGTTCGTCCTGCCGAGAAATATCCGTGGTTGTGACTTCCGCCAGCATGTTTAACACCAGTTCGACATTGGTCATATTGTCGCGCAAACTCTCTTTTTTAATCCCTTTGAACTCTTTGTACTGCCTTGTTGTTTTACCTGACCAGGCACGGGTGATTTCATCAGTCAAAATGGCAAAGTCACGTTTTTCGCTTATGCCGCGCCTCTCCCACTCGTCGGTCAACTCTTTGCGGACTTCAATCGTTTTTAGCCGCTGATTTATCCAATTCCGTGAATATCCCTTTTTGAGATATGTTTCCAAGGCGCGGTCAATGGCAAGTTCTGGCTCTGCGGTTTCATCAATCCGTTCGCTGCCAACACGCGCTAACCACATTTTGAGCGGTTCGGCTTTTTTGCTGGGAACCGACTGAATCAACCTTAAAAGCTGTTCCGTGTCGGCAACGTCTGTCATGCGCATCTTTCCATCGGCTGCTTTCATTTTCAAACCGTTACAATTTGTAACGGTTTCATTTCCCTCGGCCAGCAACCGCTTTTTTAAGACGCGCCAATAAATTTGCGGGTTTTCGCTGTCAGTTAAAACCGCGAGGACGTCAACGATAGAAAAATACCATTTTTCTGCCTCCGCATCCCAATGGGTACGGATGGTCTTTTCTTCAAAAAGTTTTATGGAGTTGTCTTTGTTCATTCCATTCATCTCAGTGATTTTTTCAGGCAGTTTTTTGTATAATAACCGACGACAGCTCGTCCAGTCCGATTCGCTCCGCGCTGTGGAGCAAATTGAACAATTCAGAACTTCCACATAATTACCATTAGGCTGCGCTTTGCCATTTCGGACTACCGCATCCTCACCCTTGGCACTTCGCGCTCCTGTTCCCCAATATCCTCAATTCTGCGCCAAAGTTCCCTGTATCGCTCGTTTTTCGCCATATCCACGTCACCGGCCATGCCGAAGGCGTAATCCGCCGTGCGCTCTGCGTAGCGTTGCCAGTTCCGGCCAACTCCTGCTTTTTCAGCCTCCCGTATCGTGGGGGCGCAGTTCCGGACGGTTTCGGCCACGTCCGACCGGCTGTGGCCGTTGGAACGCATACGCAGGGCAATCATGGCATCCACACGGGAATAGTCGTCTATGGTCAAGTGTTTCCGAATATTGTCCAGGAGGGCGTAGTAGGCCGCAACCGGATCGCCGGGCCTGCCGTTGGAGGTTACGCGGGGCCGCTCCTGACGCGCTTTGGCTGCTTCGGCGTATTTCCGGTCGATTTGCCGTGACAATTCCAGAGCGGTTCGACACTCGCGCCGCTCGGAAATGACAAGCCGAACCAGAGGGAAACTCCCGTCCATCTTTTGATGCTTCGGCTTCCGGTTCTGAAAACCCGGAGCGCGATGCGGGTGGATGCAGCCGGATAGGTTTTTATCCCCATACAGACGGTTTAGGTGTTCTGTGAGCCGGTTGCCCACATCGCGGTCAAAGCCGCTGTGCAGCTTCGGAATGGTCAAAATGCACTGAAAGTTCCCTGGTGAACTCTCAAGAATCACGGCGGGCGAAAAGCTGTCTTTTCGCAGGCGTTCCAGACTTTCTGCTGTCATGTCGTCGATAAGGATATGATGTTTTTCCTCGGAAAGCGGCGTGTAATAGATATTTTCCCCGCGCTGCTGAAGACTGAGCATTTCCGGCAAATGCGCGACCAACTCGTCCGGAATAAAGCCTTTGGTCGCTCCGTCTTTTTTGTCGAGAATGAATGTTTTTTTACCGCCGCCAACATCCATTTTTATACAGGTCACGCGGTAGCGATCTGCACCCACGGCGGTGGCGTAACGTTCAAAATTCCTCATTTCCGCAGAGTTTTTATCCATGTTTTTCTCCTGTGGCCGCTCCGCTTGCTGTGGCTGTTCCAGTCTTGCCCGATACCGCCACCGCTCGGCCAGCGTGCTCATGCCGCGCGAGCGAAGCCAGGTTTCAAAGCGCGGGTTGCCGCGCTTTTTCGGTTTTTGTTTCCGCGCCTGCCGTAGTTCGTTCAACTCCTGCCGCTGCTGTACTTTCAGACAGTGCCGGGCGATATTGAGGACGGACAGACCGAATTTTTTCAAGCGGGAAAGAGCTATTTTTCTTTCCTTCCGGTGCCGGGTTTTCATCCGGGCCAGTTCGGTATTTTCCTCCGGTTCCAGTGAGAGTTTCCCTTCCCCGGCTAACTCGGTCTGGTATTCTTTCCACTCTTCGAGGTTGACGGAACTCACCGGTTCCGGAGCTATTTTTACTGGCGCACCGGGATAATTTCCGGGTACGAACTCGCCCAATTTTTTACAGAGTTTTCCCATACTGAAAGCCCGGTCAATGGAGGACGCTTTCACGGCAATATCTCCCACAAACAGGATTGCTCCCGACCCTTTTTTTTCAAACCGAAGCCCCGCACCGGCCAGTTTTTGGTGCAGTTCAACCCATGATTTCGCATTTTCCATGATGCCGTGACCGCGCTCCTGGGCGATGCGTTGTGCCGATTTTTCGCCCCTGGCGTGTTCAAAGGCCAGCGCCTCCTGCTTCGGCTTCACTTCCCGAATCTTTCGACTCCGGGCCAATTCGCCGTTTTCCAGAACCATGAACAGCGCGTTTCCCTCACTTTTCCAACCCTGTTTATGCTCAATGAGCGCAAGGATTTTATGCGCCTCCCGTTTGTCAAACCCCTTGTGCGGCTGCACAACTTTTCCACTTTCCGGGTTCATGCGGTTGACCGCGATATGAAGATGGTAATTGTCAGTATTGTGGTGCAACCCGTAGACGGCCTGATGCCCGGCCAACTCCATTCTTTCCAGAAAAACGTCCACCAGTTCCTCCACCTGTTCCCTGGTCGGCTGCTCTCCCTCCTGCCATGAAAATATCCAGTGCGTGACCGGCATTTTGCTGTGCGCGGATTCTCTGGCCAGCGTAATCATTTCTAGTTTCTGTCCGTTATGCGTTCCGGAAATGAAATTTCTGCCGCCTGCATATTCGATTTTTTCTTGCGGATTCCTGTTGTGGGGATGACGGATGTAATCCACCAGATCACCAATCTGCCAGGCTTTGGGCCTGTCGTTTTCGTTCTTAACCTTCTTGACGATCATGGCGAAAGGCCGCGCTTATTTTTTCAAGAACAACCGCCAGGCTTCGTAAGGCGTATTCCATTTTTTGCCCCCATTGCGGGTCCACCTTCCCTTGTCGCAGCGTTTTGAAATTGTTTTTGAACAGGCCC
>JAJDIC010000013.1 GCA_030266525.1 Desulfovibrio sp. OttesenSCG-928-G15
GCTCGGGCACAACCACAAGCGCGGGCACTACCGGTTTGAGCACGGCTGCGTCATAGGAATAGGAAAGACGGTCGGCTTCTTCAGTAAAGACGTTGTCTTTGCCGACTATGGAGATAAATTCTTGAACAAGAGAGCTGCTGATAGCCATCTGTACATGCCTCGCATTTCCCTTCGCGCAAAAGTCCAAAGGGATTTCAGGGGTTGACGAAGAAAAGGCGGTGGAGCGCTCACACGGGAATTCCCGCTGCGAACGCTCCGTTAAAGGACAGTGTAGCCCCGGGGTACAAAGCACTTGCGGGCAGGTATGCGTATACCTGCCCGCAAGAAGTTTAGAATACAGGCGCGTACCCGCTACTGATAAGCATGGTGGCGATAATGCCCACGACTACGCCATACAAAATGAAGGGCCAGAACGTCCGTTTCAGGATGTCCCCTTCCCGGTTGACGAGGCCCACAACCGTGCAGGCCGCGACGATGTTATGGATACAAATCATGTTACCCATGGCCCCACCGGCAGCCTGAGCGGCTACAATAATGGTGCGCGGCAACTGAAGCTGACCGGCAATATCCCACTGGAACATACCGAAAAGCATGTCGGAAACCGTGTTGGAGCCGGTAATGAAGGCACCAAGACCGCCAACATAAGAGGCAAAGAGCGGCCAGACTGTGCCGAACATTCCGGCCATGGCGGTAGCCATGGCAAGCGGCATGGAGGGCAGGGCCTGGGCAGCGCCGGAAGCCACCTGTTCCGCAATGGCCGGGTTCACGCCGGAGCCCTGGAATATTTTAACCAGCGCCACCGAAGCGATAAGGGAAATGGTGGCGGCCTTCATTTTGATGGTGGTTTCTTTCCAGGCCTGAACAGCCTTGTCTGTGGGCATCTTGTGCAGGAAAATGGTCAGAATGGCCACCAGCATGAAGGGAATGGTGCCCGGAAGATACAAAAGCTTCAAGCTGTCGTTCACATTGGAGTAGCCGAGAATGTTCTTGAAGCTGATAGCGCCGTGCGCGTTGAGCCAGCCCTTGAGACCAAGGGAATCAACGCGGGTGACAACCAGAATGAAGCCGATCAGGATGTAGGGCAGCCAGGCCATGAACTGGCTCATGTGCGGCTTGAACTCTGTTTTGCCGGCAAAGGAAATTTCGCCGGTCCAGTCTTTTTCCCACTTGGAAGGCTCGCCAAAGGTCCAGACATCCTTGGGCATGCAGAACCCGCGCTTAGCGCCGGTTACGATGATGCCAAGGCCAATAAGGCCGCCCAGCAGGGACGGCAGTTCCGGGCCGACAGCCCAAGCCAGGATGAGATACGGGACAACAAAGGCGATTGCGGCAAACACGCAGAACTTCCAGGCGCCAAAGCCGTCAGACCAGCGACGGTTCGGCCCGAAGAAACGGGTGATGAAGCCGAGCATGAAAATGGGCAGAATGACAGCCATGGGGGCGTGCATGAGGGTCGCCGTTTCGCCGATAACCTTGAAAAACTGGTCAAGCGACCCGTAGTGGCCGGCGGCAACAGCGGCTTCCACAACACTTTTGATGGAAGCGCCAAAGCCGACGATAACGGGCGTACCCACCGCGCCAAAGGTCACGGGGAAAGAGTTGAAAACAAGACAGAGCACGGCTGCCGCAAGCGGCGGGAAGCCGAGCGACAGCAAAAGCGGCGCGGCAAGAGCGGCAGGCGTACCAAAACCGGCTGCGCCTTCAATAAAGGCGGCGAACATATAGCCGATGATAATGGCCTGTACGCGCATGTCTTTACTGATGCCCTGCATGCCGTACTGAATGGTTTCCATACCGCCGGAATATTGCAGGGTATGCAGGATAAGCAGTGCGCCGAAAACGATAATCAGCACCCCGATGGCGCTGATAAAGCCTTGAATGCTGAGCGCGGTGATATAGGAAACAGGAAGGTCCCATACAAAAAAAGCGCCCAGTGCTGCGGTAAGCCAGGCAATGGGCATGGCTTTCATCGCGCCCATGCGCAGGCCTACCATAAGTACGAGGGCGACAAGAATGGGGACAAGCGCTACGATAGCAAGAAGATTGGGATTCATTAGCGTACCTCTTTATAAAAATCCTGATAAAAGCTGGTGCCAGAATAGCCGATTTCTTGTGCTTTGTGCGTGATACCGGATAATTCGCCCGGACATCTGCCACGCCGTGGGGGCGAAAAACGGTATCGTCAAGCACCCAAAGTTATGCGGGGAAACCTCCTTTAGTCTTGCCGGACCGGTGGGAAACAGCCTGGCAACAACACTCATACATACACCGGGAAATGCACCCGGAAAAAGCAAAACACCGTTCATCCGGCAGGCAAGCCGGCAACGCCGCTTTATGGCCCGCCGCCCGCTTTACCGCAAGCATGTGGAACAAGATATACGCGGAATGCCTGCAACAAGGGCGGAAAGCTGATATTCCGGCATTGTACTGGAAATTCCACCCAGAGGATCATACCCGCGCATCCATTTACCCATTGGCGCACACCTCCCTCGTATGCAAGGCAAGGCAAGCAGGTCGGAATTGAATAAACAAGACTGCCAACATCAAAACCGTTGTATTACCTCCATAAAAGTCAAAAAAGGTCAAGTCTTTACCCAACAGGCAAAATCTGATATGCATATCGTTCTGTAGACCCCAGAAATGTTTTGGGCTGCAAGCCATATATGCCTGTGGTGACAGGATATTTTCCCCAATATCCCCTCCTCTCCACATGAATACCCGAATAAACGGTAGTGAATACCAGCCCTATCCAAAGGAGACGTACATGGCAGCAAAAGATTCGCCTGAAGTCGAACTTTTCAAGAAAAAGTCGGCTATCATATCAGCGCAAATTGTTGAAGTAAAAGGACTTAAGGAAGCCATCGCATACGCGCTTGACCTTTGTGAGAAAAAAGATTTTTGCGAAGTCATCCTTTCCGGTTGCGGCGAAAAGCTCTCTGAAGATGGAGCGGCCCACTGTGAAAAAGCCTCGGCCAAAATGATTGCCGCGCCGGGGCTTGATGCAAAAGACTTCGCCCAACTGGAAAAAGACGGCAAGGCCAAAGGCTTTACCGTTATCCGCGAAGGCATGCGCGACTACCTCTCCGGCATAGACGTGGGTTTTGTCACGGCAGATATGGGCATTGCCGAAACCGGCTCCTGCGTTATCGCCTCTGAAAATGAAGACCTGCGCATTTCCACCATGGTTTGTGAAATCAACGTGATAGCCCTGCCCAAATCAAAAATCGTCAATTCGCTGTACGATGCGGAAGAGTTTTTGAACAAGGTTATGGCTGACGGCACCATGTACACTTCGTTCATTTCCGGTCCCAGCCGCACCGCGGATATTGAACGGGTGCTCACCCTGGGCGTGCATGGCCCCCTTGAACTTCACGTTGCTCTGATGGAGGGCTAAGCGCATGGAAACAGCTACCAACATGAAAGATTACCACAAGGACTTACAGGAAGCCCTTGACGACAAGTTTCTGCGCGAAACCCTGGACAAATTCGCCGTGGCCTACCGCGCCAACCGCAAAGCCATTTTCGCCGATGTAAACGCCAAAGAGCTGATCGAAGAAATAGCCGCTGCCAAAGACGCCTCCATTCCGCGCATGGACGAGCTGTATCAGCAGTTCAAAAAAGCGGCCGAAGCACGGGGCGTTATCGTGCACCGCGCCGCCACCGGGGCCGAAGCCAATGAAATTTTGTGCCGTATAGCCAAAGAAAACAACGTCAAGAAAATCATCAAATCCAAATCCATGACCGGCGAGGAAATCCACGTCAACCACGCCCTGGAAGCCCAGGGCTGTGAAGTGGTGGAAACAGACCTTGGCGAGTGGATTATCCAGCTGCGCAAGGAAGGCCCGACCCACATGGTCATGCCCGCCATTCACCTTTCCCGCCACCAGGTGGCCGAAGAATTCACCAAAGCCACCAGCCAGGAGCAGGACAGCGACATAGCCAAGCTGGTCAAGGTCGCGCGGCGCGAACTGCGGGCCAAGTTCATCGAGGCGGACATGGGCATTTCCGGTGCCAACTTCGCCCTGGCGGAAACCGGCACAGTGGCCATTTGTACGAACGAAGGCAACGGCAGGCTTACAACCACCCTGCCCCGCGTGCACGTAGCCCTGTGCGGCCTGGACAAGCTTACACCCACGCTGCATGACGCCATGCGCATCATCAACGTGCTGCCGCGTAACGCCACCAGCCAGATAATCACCTCTTACGTCTCCTGGATGACAGGGGCGACGCAATGCACGACCACCCCGGACAAAAAGAAAATCATGCATGTGATTTTCCTGGATAACGGGCGAAGCGCACTGGCCAAAGACCCGGTGTGCGGCGCGGCCCTGCGCTGTGTACGCTGCGGCGCCTGCGCCAACGTGTGCCCCGTGTACCGCATGGTGGGCGGCCACAAGATGGGCTACATCTATATTGGCGCCATCGGCCTCATCCTTACCTACTTCTTCCACGGCAGGGACAAGGCGAGGCAGCTTGTGCAAAACTGCATCAACTGCGAAGCCTGCAAGGATATCTGCGGCGCGGGAATTGACCTTCCCGGCATCATTCAGGAAATCCGCATGCGCCTGAACGAGGAAGAAGGCGCACCCATCGAGTCCACCCTGATGGCCAAAGTGCTTGGCAACCGCAAGCTGTTCCACACCCTGCTGCGCTTCGGCAAGTGGGCTCAGCGGCCTGTTACCGGCGGCACGCCCTTTATCCGCCACCTGCCGCTCATTTTCATGAAAGGCCAGGGCTTCCGCGCCCTGCCCGCCATTGCCGCCAAACCCTTCCGCGACCGTTTTGAAAGCATCAAGCCGGTAATTGAAGGCAAAGCCCGCTACAAAGTAGCCCTCTTTGCCGGTTGCGCCCAGGACTTTGTGTACCCCGAACAGTTGGAGGCCGCCGTAAAAATACTGGCGTCCAAGGGCTGTGACGTGGAGTTCCCCATGGACCAGACCTGCTGCGGCCTGCCCGTGCAGATGATGGGCGAAAGGGATACCGCGGAAAACACTGCCGCGCAAAACGTAAAAGCCTTCTCGGGCGGCAACTACGACTACATTGTCACCCTGTGCGCATCCTGCGCCTCGCACCTTGCGCACAATTACGGCTCCCTGCTCAAGAACCGGCCCAGCATGGCCTTTGGAGTGGAACAGTTCACTTCCCGCGTGAAGGATTTTTCGTCCTTTGCCCGCGACGTGCTGCACATCGGCGAAGACGATCTGAACAAGACCGGCGAAACCGTGTGCTACCACGCCCCCTGCCATGAATGCCGCGGCATGGGAGTAACCGAACAGCCAAGAGCCCTGTTGCAGGCAGCGGCTGACTACAAACAGGCAGATGAAGAAGACGTGTGCTGCGGCTTTGGCGGCACCTATTCCCTGAAATTCCCGGAAATTTCCGCGCCCATCCTTGAAAAGAAGTTGGACAACATGGAAAAATCCGGGGCGGAAACCCTGGTCACAAGCTGCCCCGGCTGCGTGATGCAACTGCGCGGCGGTGAAGAGCAGCGCGGCAAAAAACTCAAAGTAGAGCACATGGCCGAGTTTCTTGCCCGTCATATGAAGTAAGCGCAAGACCGGACGAAAACCACGGTCAGGCGCATTTGCAAAGAAGAATCACATCCACCTGGAGAAATTCGGGTGGATGTGATTATACCAGGATATATTTTTCCCCTTCGTCCTGAATCACTCCCGGTTGTCGCGCCCCTCCATCGGCAACATTTTCTTATTATTACCTTGACAATACATGACAGCTTCGCGAAAATAAGACACAATTAGAGTGTTGTTTTTATGTAATATGTTTGTGCACGCGGGGCTTTGTTCCCGCCTTATCGACATCCTGCGCATTCTCCCCATGTGGCGGGTCTGTTCTGGAGCCATATATGATGGATTCCTCCACTTTTCTTTCATTCGCCGACAGCATTTCCGATTATTTCCTGGTTGCGGATGCGAAAACCGGGCGTATTCTGTGGTCCAATTCACTGTATAAAGGTCTGGCCCACGTAAGGGGGCTTGCGTCAACCGAGTACCTTCTCCTTGAAAAGCCTCCTGCTTCCTCCAAAAAAAATTCCACTTTTTCGCGCAGCAGCCAACCCACCCTGCCCAAATTCAGCTTGCCCGGCTGGTCAGGCCAGATGCGGTGCTTCGCCACAAACTACGAGGGGCAGCCGGCCCTCGGCGTTATTCTCAAAGAAAACGCCACCCGAAGCGAGGCGGAAAAAAAACGGCAGGAAGCCCTGAGCTATTTCAGCGCTTCCCGGGAGATTACCTCGGGCGATTTTCATACGGCCTGTCGAATTCTTACAGAAGTTGCCGCCAAAACCCTGGATGTCAGCCGGGTGGGTATATGGCTGCATGACGAAAAAATGCACCGCCTGGTCAACGAAGTGGTGTACAGCGTGGCCGACGCCTGCCACGGCACGGACGAGCCGTTGGATCTCAGCCGTTATCCTTTGTACATCAGCCACCTGCACAAAGAGCGCAACATCCTTATTCCGGATTCGGCGACCGATGAGATTTTGCCGGGTTTCGCCAATGATCTGTATTACAACAACGTCCGGGCGCTTATGGACTGCCCGATCAAGGTGGGCGGTGTTCTTGCGGGGGTGGTTTGCTTTGACTACACCTACGCCGCGCACGACTGGACCGCGGATGAGCAGGTTTTTGGCGCGTCAGTTGCCGACTTTGTGGCACTAAGCCTGGAACGCAGACGCACGGCCGAGGTTGAGCGCCTTATGAACAACCTGCTGGCCAGCTTGCCGGACACGGCTTTTCGGTGTTGCAACGACTACCCCACCTTCACCATGGAATACCTCAGTGAAGGCTGCCTCAAGCTCACAGGCTACGCGCCGGAAGAGTTGATAAACAACGCCAAGTATTGCTTTTTTGACCTTGTGCACCCGGACGACCTGCCCAAACTCAAAGCCGACAACGAAGTGACGCTTCTGGCTGATGCGCCGCTGGACACCACTTTTCGCATTATTCACAAAGACGGCAGCATCCGCTGGATATGGGAACGCAGCCGCGTGGTGGAAGTGCGCCCCGACAACCCGAATTTCAGCATAGTTGAAGGTTTTTTCAGCGATATCACAGAAAAGCGCCACCGCGAGGAGGCAGAGCTGGCCAGCCAGGCCAAAAGTGATTTCCTTGCCCGCATGTCGCACGAAATACGCACCCCGATGAACGCCATTCTCGGCATTTCGGAAATACTTCTGCACGATAACCAGCTCTCGGACTGGCAGCGCAAGTTCGTTAACGATATCAAAGTATCATCTGATGCCCTTATTACCATCATCAACGATATTCTTGACCTGTCCAAGCTCGACTCGGGCAAAATGAAGCTCAACCCCATTCATTTTGATTTCAAAATGATGCTGGACAACGTCTGTTCACTGGCCATGTATCTTACGTCAGAAAAATCCCTGCGCTTTGTGTTTGAAAGCGAAGGCAGCATTCCGGCATGTTTTTTTGGCGATGATGTGCGCCTGCGCCAAATTTTGCTCAACCTGATCAGTAATGCGGTCAAGTTCACCACAACGGGCTTTATTACCCTGCGCATCACCGCCGGTACGAAATTTCTGCATTTTTCCATAACCGACACCGGCGCAGGCATCAAAGATGAAGACCTGCCCGCGCTATTCAAACCATTCAGCCAAATTTCCAATTCCGGAAACCGGACTATCAAGGGCACCGGCCTAGGCCTTTCCATCTGCAAAAACTTTGCGGAACTTATGGGTGGCGGCATTAGTATTGAAAGCGAGTACGGCAAGGGCAGTACCTTTACCGTGAGCATTCCGAGAACCGAGGGTGACGCGGAACTGCTTGAGCAAAACATTCCTCTTTCCGGGGACGTTTTTGATTCTTCCTGCCGCATCCTGATTGTGGATGACAACGAGATCAACCTGAACGTCGCTTCCGGCCTGCTCAAAGTATTGCATGGACTGGACTGTGACCAGGCCCTTTCCGGCGCGCAGGCTATAAAAAAAGCCGAAACCGGGGCCTACGACCTTATTTTCATGGATCACATGATGCCGGGCATGGACGGGGTTGAAACCACCACCCACATTCGCGCCCTGGGCGGGCGTTATGCCACGGTGCCGATTATCGCCCTTACAGCCAATGCGGTTGCCGGCACCAAAGAAATGATGCTGGAAGCGCATATGAACGACTTTCTGGCAAAGCCCATTCGTAAACCAGAGCTCAAGGAAATATTGAACAGATGGATTCCTGAAAGCATGCACATGGGAGAAAAAGCGTATACAGCCCGGGACGAAGCATCCGGGCATCACGGCACGAAAGGAAACGATTTCATGACAAGGCTTGTGGCTGTTGAAGAAATCGACGTGGCTGTTGGCCTTGAATATGTGGCCGGAGCGCACGATGTGTATGAGCATTCCCTCGAGTTGCTGTACAACAAGATTCCCGAAATCATCCCCGAAATGGCCGCGCTCGTGAAAGAGAACAAGCTGCATGAATTTTCCATCCATGTGCATGGCATAAAAAGCGCTCTTGCCAGCGTGGGGGCAGTAGCGTTGTCCCAACAGGCCTTTGCCCTTGAAAGCGCCTCGGTCGCGAACGATACGCCCAACTGCCAAAAGCTCCTGCCCGACTTCCTGTCCCGGCTTGAACGATTTAACGAACGTCTGGCCGAGCTGTTTTCCAGCCCTGAAAAAATGGATGGCAGACTTTTGGGCAACAAAGCAGACCTGGAGCGGGAAATCAGCACTCTGCGCACTGCCCTGGAAAACTACGACTACGAAGCCATTGACCCGTGCCTGGAAGAACTTCTTTCCCGCGACTATGGTACCTCGGCAGACGCCCTGTTTACCGAGGTCAAAAAGCATGTGGCTGTCTTTGATTACGAACTGGCCCTCAACCTGCTGGAGCGCTTTCACTCCGAAAGCCTGTAGAAGGGATTGACCTTGCTATGCGCCGCTCAAGGGCGGGCAAGACTGCGAATTGCTAACGTGTTTTGAGGACTGCAAGTGCGGGAGGGTAGTGTATGACGCATGAGACAAAAGCCATAGTCATGGCCGTTGATGACGATGCCGTCATTTTGAATACTGTTCTTGTATCCCTCAGGGGCGAATACACTCCCAAGCCGTTCACCAACGGAGCGAGCGCCCTGAAGTTTCTGGAGAACAACCACGTAGACCTGATTCTCCTTGATTACATGATGCCCGGCATGACCGGTTTTGATGTGCTGCGCGAGTTGCAGGCGCGAGAAAAAACGCGGAACATTCCGGTTATCGTCTTTACCGGAACAACCTCTGACGATTTTGAGGTTCAGGCCCTTGAAATGGGCGCGGTGGATTTTATTCCAAAGCCGGTCAAACCGCGCATACTGACTACGCGCGTCCGCATCCAGATTGAGCTGCAAGCACACCGGAAAAACCTTGAACGCCTCGTCCAGGAAAAAACCCGTAGTCTTAACGACGCCTATGTCAAACTGAAAGTCCGTGAAGACGTCACCCTGAACCTGCTGGCCCAGGTCACGGATTTGCGCGATCATGACACCGGCAACCATATTGAAAGGACTACCGGCTGCGTACGCATTCTGGTGGAAGATCTGTATTCCAACCCGACAAGGGGCTATACGCTTACCCCCTTGCAGGCGCAAGATATTGTCCGCTCGGCCAAACTGCATGACCTTGGCAAAATTGCCACGCCGGACTATGTGCTGCTCAAACCCGGCAAGCTCTCGCCGGAGGAATTCGAAGTTGTCAAACTGCACACAGTGCAAGGCGAACAACTCCTCGCCGACTTCATCCGGCAGATGGACGATTCGTTCCTGACCACAGCCAAAGATATCGCCCACTCCCACCACGAGCGCTGGGACGGCCAGGGCTACCCAAGGGGACTCAAGGCAGAAGAAATCCCCCTGGCTGCCCGCCTGGTAGCCATTGCAGACGTATACGACGCGCTTATTTCAATTCGCCCCTACAAACCCGCCCTGTCACACGAAGAAGCCTGCGAAATCATCTCCAAAAACAGCGGCACCCACTTCGACCCCTATCTGGTCACGGTATTCGAGCGCAACACCCAGGCCATCTGCAAGCTCTACGAAAACCTGGACTGCGACACGCACCCCGCCGAGCCGAAATCAGACGTACAGAAAACCGCTGAGTAAAATACGAAGCCCCACAACCAGCCGCCCGGAGGCCCCTCCGGGCGGCTGGTTGTGGGGCTTCGTGTTTTACTCTTTCAAGAACAGTAACGCTTGGGAAAACGCTGAGTTTTTACGCCTGGCAAGGCGCGCGTCCAATGTATCAGGGGGGGCTGCCCCCCCCCCTCATTTCGAAAGGGGAGCGAAGCAACCCCTTTCTCTTCAATCCAAGTAACGGCGAGAGCCGGGAAAACGCTGAGTTTTTACGTCTGGCAAGGCGCGCGTCCAATGTATCAGGGGGCTGGACTCTTAAGTCCTGCCCCCTGATACATTGGACGCAGCAACGCAGTCCAGACGGAAAAAATCAGCGTTTTCCCTAGCTTTCGTAGTAGGAGCGCAACACCTGACTCCGCACCGGATGGCGCAACTTGCGCAGGGCTTTGGCTTCAATCTGGCGGATACGCTCTCGCGTGACGTTGAACAATTTGCCCACTTCCTCAAGGGTGTGATCGCTTTTTTCGCCAATGCCGAAGCGTTTGCGAAGCACCTGTTCCTCTCTTGGCGTGAGGTCTGCCAGAACAGAGGCTATCTGTTCGGACAATTTGGTGTTCACCACTTCTTCCGCCGGAGCCACGGCCTTTTTATCTTCGATGAAATCGCCCAGGCTGGAATCTTCCTCATCCCCGATGGGGGTTTCAAGGGAAATAGGCTCCTTGGCAATTTTGAGCACCTTTTTCACCTTGTCGATGGGGTAATCCATGCGCTCGGCAATTTCTTCGGGCGTCGGGTCGCGACCAAGCTCCTGCACCAGATAGCGCGAGGTACGAATGAGCTTGTTGATGGTTTCTATCATGTGTACGGGAATGCGAATGGTTCTGGCCTGGTCCGCAATGGCCCGGGTAATGGCCTGACGTATCCACCAGGTGGCGTACGTGGAAAACTTGTAGCCGCGCTGGTATTCAAACTTGTCCACGGCCTTCATCAGACCGATGTTGCCCTCTTGAATCAAATCGAGGAATTGCAGGCCGCGATTGGTGTATTTTTTTGCAATGGAAACCACAAGACGAAGGTTGGAGCGGATAAGCTCCTGTTTGGCCCGCATCGCGGCGGCATTACCACGCTTGATGCGCCAGAGCACTTCTTCCAGGTCTGTCACGTTGTGGCAACACTTTTCCTGCAATCTGGTCAATATTTCCATTTTGCCGGTAATCATTTCCTTGAAGGAAAAAAGCTCGTCCACCGAAAGATCCAGAGCGTCCGCTGCTGCCTGCGGGGTAATTTCCCGTTCTTCCAGCATTTTGAACAGTTCCATGATCTCAATCTGGGTTTTCCCGGTAACCAGCAAATAGGCCGTAAGATCGCGCTGGCAATTGTGCATTTGCCGCACATAGTCTTCTACGGTTTCAATAATGCGGTCAATAAGGGTTTTTTCCAGCTTGATATCGCGCAGGCGATACACAATTTTTTCCTTGAAGTTGATAATGTCCTTTTGCAGCGCGGTAACACGACGCTCGAGGGTACAACACTCGTCAAGGCGCGAGTAAATCTTTTTCTTCTTGTTGAAGGTCTGCCTGATTTCATCAAGAAGCAGAATGACCCGCTGGCGCTGGTTCATCTCGTCTTCGCTGGGGTCGTCTTCCTCAATGGTTTTCACCACATCTTTGAGCTTGATGCGGTTATACTTGAGGTCTTCACCAACGTTGATAAGTTCTTCAACTGCAACCGGCACTTCCACCAGAGCGTACAAAACGTCCTGCTCACCGGTTTCAATCTTTTTGGCAATCTGCACTTCGCCTTCCCTGTCAAGCAAGGGCACGGCGCCCATTTCGCGCAAATACATGCGCACAGGGTCGGTGCTGCGCGAGGAATAGTCCGCGCCGTCATCTTCTTCCACCAAATCAAGCACATTTTCAGACACCGGCTCGTCTTCCGGCTCCGCTGTAGACACGCTGATTTTTTTGCCGTCTTTTTCCGAATCAACAATGGCTATTTCGAGCTGGTCGAAAATGCCGATTATTTCTTCCACCTGCTCCGGGGAAGAGGCTTCGGAAGGCAGTGCTTTGTTCACTTCGTCAAAAGTAAGAAAGCCAACCTGCTTTCCTTTAGCGATAAGCACTTTTATTTGTTGAATATCTTTAACATTACCCATCGGAACTCCCGATTTTCCGTTGCCGGATCAGCGTCTCGTTAAGCGCTTTGAGCAAGTCCATGTCATAGTCACCCTTGTCGCCGCCGTGGCGCAGGGCCTGCATACAGGCCGAAGCCTGTTTTTCACGACAACGCTCTGCAATCATTTGCAAAACGTCCGCAAGCTCCTCCTCCTGCTTGTCCAGGGGGGGGGGCTTCCATGACTCTGGCTCGTGCCCAGAAGTCTTTTTCCTTATCGTCCAACCGGTGTAAAACTGTATCCGCCTCAAAGTCGGGCGCGCAATCCGCCACTTTTTCCCATAAGGACATGGCCCAGCCGTGCATAAGGAGCAGTTCAGCTCCAGCATCGCGCAATCGGGGCAGCGTATGTGGGTAGCGCACTACAAATCTGAGTATTTCCCGGTCTTGAACATCCTTTGCCAGTTCCGGCGCAGTTACGCCGTTCTGGTCGTTTCCCCGCCCCTGAGAAGCGGTTTGCCTTGCTGGGGAAAGCCCCTGGCGTATTTCGCGCTCATCCAGGTCAAGCCCCTGGCACAGGCGCGATACGTACCTGGTAAGCAATTCCGGTTGCTCTACCAAGACGAGGAAATTTTTTACCCATTCCAGGGCTTCTCGCGGCGCCTGCATGGACAGGGTACGGATGCAAAAATCCAGCCCGTCAGGCGAAAAGCGGCGCAGTTCTTCAAAGGCTTCACGCCCGTTTTGTTGCAAAAGGCTGTCTATGTCTTCCTTGTCCGGAAGCATGACCACCTTGCAGGCCATTCCTTTGGAAAGAACCATCTCGCAGGCTTTGAGCGCTGCCTTTCGGCCTGGTGCGTCGCCGTCAAAAATAAGTTCCATTCCCGAGCAAAAACCGGCTACCCGCCGGACCTGTTCAGGCGTAAGCGCTGTTCCAAGCACGCCGCAGGCATTGGTATAACCGAACTGGTGCAGGGTTAAAACATCCATGTACCCTTCCGTCAATATGGCGGATTTGGTAGCGGAAATGGTGCGCCGGGACTGAAAAAGCCCGTAAAGGTTATCACCCTTCTTATAAATTGGCGAGTCAGTACTGTTTATGTACTTGGCCGCGTCTTCGTCGCCTATAATTCTGCCGCCAAAGGCAATTACCTGGCCGGACAGGTTTTTGATCGGAAAAATCAGCCGCCCGCGAAAGCGGTCATAGCCGTTTCCCCGGTCGTTCGCGGCCAAAAGGCCGGAATCTATTCCCTGTTTCGGGCTGAACCCGGAAGCTGCCAGTGTATCAGCAAGGCCGCGCCATTCGGGCAGGCTCCAGCCAAGCTCAAAGGCTTCGATAATTTCCGGCGAAAGCTTCCTCGCCTCAAGATATTCCCGGGCGGCAGCGCCCTCTCGCCCGACAAAATTTCGCCGAAAATGGGTTTTGGCGATTTCATACATCTTGAAGGTGGTTTTGCGAAAGTCCCTTTCTGCTGCGGCTTTGGGGTCGGGCCTTACGTCATCAAGCAGCACCCCGGCCTCTTCGGCAAGTTGCTCAAGGCTTTCACGAAATTCAAGACCATTGATCCGGCTGTGAAAGTCAAACAAATCCCCGGCGGCCTGACAGCCGAAACAATAAAAAAACCCTTCCTCTTCATTCACGGAAAAAGAGGGCTTGGTTTCCTGATGAAAAGGGCACGGAGCAACCCACCTGTTTCCGGCCCGGCGTAAATCGACATAGCGGCGAACCACATCCAGGATGTTCAGCCGGGCCTTGATTTCACGCGTGGCCGATGAGCGCTGCCTGCTCACTTAAGCTCCACAATGGTCATGCCGTCGCCGCCCTGTTCTTCTGATGCCAGCCGATATTCGCGGATAGCCGGAAAATTTTTCAAAAAGCTGTGAATTTCGCGGCGCAAAACGCCGGTGCCCCGACCGTGTATGACTTCCACCACATCCCTGCCGCCAAGAAGCGCACGGTCCAGAAATTTTTCAAGGTCGCTCAATGCAACATCAGCACGAAGTCCCCGCAAGTCAAGACGCAAAGGCAAAACTGATGAAGAAACATAGCCGCCCGTTCCGCTGGAATGGCTTGCGCCCTGTTCTCGTTTTTCCTGGTCCGGCAGTTCAATATCCGCAGCCTCCGCCCACAGGGAGACTCCGTCAAAATCAAGGCGGACGCGCTTTTTGCGTTCATCCACTTCAAGCACAACCCCGTCGCGCTTGAAAGGTAAATGCCTGACCTTGCTGCGCAGGGAAAGTCCGGCAACATCCACTGCCTTTCGCGCGGTGTCCTGTTCTTCACCTTGCGCTGTGGGGCCAAGGTTTGTGCGCAAGCGGGAAAGTTCTTTCAGGGCCTGCTTGTGCGTAACCTTTGCCGCCTTCCAATCGGCAAGCACTTTAGCCGCATCCGCCCTGAGGCTGTCAAAAAGGCGTGCCCTTTCCGCTTCAAAGCGCTGTTGCAGGTTGCGCCGTTTTTCGGAAAACGCGGCTTTTTCCTTGGCCATGAGGGTGAGTTCGCGCTCTTTTTCCACAGCCAGTGTGTTCAGGCGCTCCACAAGAGCGGAAGAATCGTCGCCGCTTACCAGCAAATACTGTTCGGCCCTTTTCAGCACCTTTTCCGGCAGGCCGTGCTCACGGGCCACATCCAGGGCCTGACTTGCCCCAACCTGATCATAGACCAGACGGAAAAGCGGTTTTTTAGTGGAAGGGTCAAACAATACGGAAGCCGCCCGCACCCCTTCGGTGGAAAGAGCATAGGCCTTGAGCGCGGGGAAGTGGGTTGCGGCCACAACGTAGGCCCCGGTTTCCATAATCGAATCCACCACGGCCTGGGCCAGGGCTGCGCCCTGGGAAGGGTCGGTTCCCGCGCCGAATTCATCCAGAATGACCAGCGCATCCGGGCCCAGTTCGGGCCAGATGCGGCCAAGATGGGTTATCTGGGCGGTAAAGGTGGATACGTCGTCGTCCAGGCTTTGCTCGTCGCCGATAAAGGCGTGAATATGGGCAAAAGGCGGCAAAAAGCTGCCCGGACCAACGGGCACGGGCAAAATGCATTGCCCCATCAGGGCAATAAGCCCGAGGGATTTCAGACATACTGTCTTGCCGCCCGCGTTGCCGCCGCTGATAACCAGGGCGTGCTGACCGTCGTGCAGCTCCAGCGTGGAAGGAATAACCGGCGCACGGTTCCTGAA
This sequence comes from Desulfovibrio sp. OttesenSCG-928-G15, assembly GCA_030266525.1. Next base: position 15,366 of record JAJDIC010000013.1, read on the forward strand.
CTGGACTGTGGCCTCTTCCTCCCCTGCCTCTTCATTGCCGGTAATTCCTGAATAATAGCTTTGCTTGCGCTGAAAGGCCCGGTACGCCTTGGCAGCCATCGGGGAAGCGAGCAGGGCCAGAAGCGGGTGCCGCGCATCGTGCAGCATAATGGACCGCCCCGCGTCAAAGGCGACCATGCGTCCGTCATAGCAGTCCGCCAGTTTCGCCCTGGCTTGCAGCATGTCCAGCTGTACCAGAAAATCATGCAGACTGCGTATGCCTGCGCTCTCTTGCCGGGCCAGTTCGCTGAGGTAGAGCAGAATTTTGCGCTCCTCTTCGCGTTCTTCGCGCTTGAGTTCTTGCAGGCGGTTGTTCAGCTCTACCAAAAACAAAGGTTCAAAGTAGCAGGTTTCGCCGGTCTGGGAGAAATCGTGAATGACGCCTTGCAGGCGGCCCTTGAAGTTGGCCTTGAGCGGCAGCACGTAGCGGTCGGATGAGAGGGTCATGAAAGAATCTTGCAGATAGTGCAGAATATTATATTCTGCTGCGTAATCCTTGACCTTTTTGGAGCACTGCCGGTGAATGTTGCGTAATTCGACGCGTACGACGGAAAGTTCGGGCGAGGCTTCGTCGCGAATCAGACCTTCATCTGTGAAACAACGCGTGAGCGCAGACTGACACTGGGCGGGAAAAGCAAGTTCTTCACATTTTTGCAACCACAAAGGCCATATCTGGTCAGCGCCGGGGCTTGCCGTCATGGCCCCGGTCAGCTCTTTTCCCTGGGAAATAAGCTGGCGCAGGGCAAAAAGGTCATCCAGATCAAGTACCGTGTGCGGGGCGGCAAGATGCTGCAACATACCCTCAATGGCCGGGAAGGGCTTGAGCTGCTTTTCGCTGCGCAACACCCATAGGCGGCCTTGCTCAAAAAGGGCCGCCGCGCTATGCAGGGCTGCGGCCTCGCGCAGGGGCGCAAGATTTTTGCACGCAAAAAAGCCTGCCTCTGAAACCGTAAATCCGGCCAGGCAGGCGAGCACTTTGGGCAGTTCCAGAGCATGCAGTGCGCGATCTTCCATGGAAAAACAAGGGGTTAAAAACAATTATATCAAATACGGAGAAATAAAAAAAAGCCCGCAGCAGGCAGGCCCGACAGGGCCAGACAAAGCCCGTTACTATGACAAAGCCTGCAAGGCAGCTTTCACCGCGTCAGATGCAGCCTTGCCGTCGTAGCGGCCTTTGTAGCCTGCGGTCAGGGCCTGCATTACCTTGCCCATGTCTTTCATGCTGGCAGCGCCGGTTTCAGTAACCAGCTGCCCGATAATGGCTTTGAGTTCGTCATCGCCAAGGCGCGGGGGCATATAGGAGCACAGAACGTCCAGCTCGTCAGCTTCCTTTTGGGCCAGCTCCGGGCGGGACGCGGCCGTGTACTGGGTGATGGAGTCCTGACGCTGTTTGCACTGGCGGGAAATAACATCCAGCACATCATCATCCGTGGGCGGGCGCATGTGTTCCACCTGAAAATTCTTGAGCGCCGTTTTCAAAAGACGCAGCACGGTTAGCCGGACAGAATCCTTGGCTTTGTAGGCGACGATGTAATCCTGATCCAGCTTTTCTGTTAGACTCATGGGGATACCCTGCTCGTGAAAATACACAATGCGGATTGCCGGAAGACTCCTGACAATGAGAAAAGCCAGGCCCGGAAATACCACGCAGGATTTCAGGGCCTGGAAGAACCGACAAACACAGGCTGGTAAGGCTAGCCCATGTTCATTTTTCTGATTTTCTTCATAAGGCGCTTGCGGGCGGCGGCCTTCTTCTTCTTACGCATTACGCTGGGCTTTTCATAGTGCTGGCGTTTTTTCATTTCAGAAAGAATGCCCGCCTTTTCAACCTGCTTTTTAAAGCGGCGAAGCGCAATATCGAAGCTGTATTCATCTTCGTTAAGATATACTCCAGGCAAGGTTCTCACCCCCTTTACGCGATGTGCAATTTTTTCCGCCAAAGCTCATGCGCCTTGCAAGCGCATGCAAATACATGCGAACTCTGCGGAACTCTTTTGCTTACGCAGAAACACAAAAAAAAGCAAGCCCTATTACCGGGCTTGCTGGATTTTTGTGATCACAAAACTGTCACGGCGAAAAGCGAAGCTTTTGCCCGACAACAGGAAACACCCTGAAGCCACGCGGCCTCAAGGGGTATTTCTTAAAAAATGCTGATTAATGATGCCCGGAGCACCCCTTGGCGGCATCCCTCATGGACTTGCCGACAACGTAGGCAAGGCCGAGGCCGAGCATTCCGAGTACGGCGTACAGCACGCCGAAGAAAATGGCATGATCCGGGAGGAACCAGGGAATGTCCTGGGGAAGACAGCTGTGGATAGTTTCGCCAAAACGCATCATGTCGGTCACCTACCTGATAGTGTCTTTAAGTTTTTTTCCGGGGCGGAATTTGACAACCTTGGCAGCGGGTATGTTGATTGCCTGGCCTGTACGGGGGTTGCGTCCCTTGCGAGCCTGGCGCGTTTCGGCAGCAAAGGTGCCGAAGCCCGTCAGGGTAAGCTTGCCCTCTGTAAGAAGCACTTCCTTGATGGAATCCAAAGAAGCGTTGAGCGCCTTTTCAGCAGCCACTTTTGTAAGGCCGGCCTGCTTTGCAATTGCATCCACCAAATCTGCCTTGACCATCTCCTCTCCTCCTCAATTACAGAATAACACACCAGAACGAAACAACAGCCAGCGCTACCGACCAAAGCCCCAACAGGAACCCGGCCATTGCTCCAGGCCAGCTGCGTATGGTCCATCCCCCGACAGACCCGCCACTACTTCGCCTTTGCAGTCTGTGCCAAACAGGGGAAGGCGAATGAAACTATTATTCCTCAGTCTAGAAAGCACACTTTGCAAGCAAAAGTCAATGCTTTCCCGGAAAAATCATTAAGCCGGACAAGGCGTGAAACTCTTGCACAGACAAGCTTTCAGGCCGCCTTGCCGGGGCTATGCCTATACTTTCCAGGCCTTTCGGATCGCCCCCCGCGCTACGGACTATGGTGCCAAGCTGTTTGCGCCTTTTCTGGAAACAGCTCTGCAAGGTGCCGTTCAACGCAGCGGGGTCAAAGCGTCCTTTTTCCCCGTCAGACAGCGGGGTGAAAGAAAGCACGGCGGAATCGACCTTGGGCTTTGGCACAAACACATGCGGCGGCACGATAAACTCTTGCCGGGGCCGCACAAAGCTTTGCACCCATACGGAAAGTGCGCCATACGCGCCGCTTCCCGGTTTTGCAGCCAGCCGCCCGCCCACTTCTTTTTGAACCATGAAAACAGCCCTGCAAAGACCGGAAGCCCGGCTGAAAATTTCCCACATCAAAGGGGAAGCCACATTATAGGGCAAATTACCGATGCATTTGAAGGGCGCGGCAAAGCGCTCCCAGGGCATTTGCAGGGCATCGGCAATAACCACTCTGGTAAAAGGCCCTGCCGCGGCCTTGCGCTCTTTTGCCCAGTGGGCGTCCTTTTCCAGCAAAAGCAGGCGGGCCGGACGCATGGCGGCAATTATAGCCGTCAACGCACCGGGGCCGGGGCCTATTTCCACCACGCTGTCTTCGGCTGTTATATCCAGCGCGGCGACAATTTTTCGGGAAATATTGGCATCTTTCAAAAAATTCTGCCCAAGAGACTTTTTGGCCCTTGGTCCGTCAAACGCTGCCCGCGCCGGCGCCGATTCTGCCGCCCGGTCGCGCCTGATGCCGTTTTCATCCCAATGGTCCACTCTGCCGCCCCGCCGTTTACACGCTGTCAAAGCGCACAAACTGCATCATCAGTCCGGCGCGGCCCTGGGTTGCAGAGCGAAGGGCCGTGGCAAAACCAAAGAGCCCGCGCATGGGGGCCAAGGCCAGAACCTGCTTTTGCCCCGCCTTGTCATCCACCCTTTCAACCCTTGCTCCGCGTGTGCCGAGCAGGGAAATGACCTGTCCAAGAAATGCATCCGGCACATTGATATCCACGCGCATCAAGGGTTCCAGCGTAAGCGGCCCACCCTTTACCAAAGCGTCGCGGACAGCGTGTTGCGCGGCCATGTGCAGCCCCGGCGCGGTGGCCACGCCGCTGTCGTTGCGGCTCATGCCCAGCACCGTAACCTGGAGACATTCCAGAGCAAAACCGGACGGCCCGGAATAACAGGCGTCGCGCACACCCTGGGCCACGGATTCACGCAATGAAGAATGCCATTGCGGCGCTTCCCCTACCCCGGCGGCAAAGACAACCCGGTTCGCCTGCTCCGAGCGCTCCAACGGCGTCACGCGCACAGATACGGCCCCGTAATGCGGCTGCCCTCCAAGCTCGCGGTCAAACAGCCCTTCGCCTTGCGCTTCTTTGGCAATGGTTTCACGGCACACAACCTGGGGGTTGCCGCTACGCGGGGCAATGCCCCATTCACGGCGAATGCGATCTGCCAGCACTTCCAGATGCAGTTCGCCCATGCCGGAAACAACGCGCTGCCCCGTAGCCTCGTTAATTTCCAGGGCAAGGGTGGGGTCTTCGGCAAGAAGAACTTCAAGGGCTGCATCAAGTTTTTCGCCCTCTTCGACGTTTTTAGGCTCAAAAGCCAAAGAAATTACTGGTCGCCAGGAGCGAAGCGGCTCCAGCAGCAACATTTTGTCGCCACTGACCAGGGTTTCGCCGGTGGTGACACATTTCAAGCCCTGAATGGCAATAATGTCACCAGCCGAGGCCTCGTTCAGGTTTTCGCGCTGGGCGGCATGCAGGCGGTAAAGCCGCATGGCCCGTTCCTTTTTTCCGGAAGAGGCGTTGGTCAGGGCGTCGCCCTCATGCAGCGTTCCGGCGTACAGACGGACAAAGGCGGTTTTGCGTCCGCCCTGCACCTGTATCTTGAACACCAGGGCGCACAGCGGTGCGGCAGGGTCGGCGGGAACCGCAACACTTTTGTCGCCCCCCTTGTTGTCTGCTTGTTGCGCAACAGCGGGCGGCACATCAGAAGGACTTGGCAGATATCGGCACACCGCATCCAGAACAGGCTGTACCCCCATGTTGCGCAGGGCCGAAGCAGCAAACACCGGCACGATGCGCCGCGCCAGCGTGGCGGCGCGAATGGCGGCGTCCAGCCGTTCCGGCGCGGGGTCCTGCCCGGAAAGGTAGAGGTCAAGAAGCGCGTCATCCTCCATGGTCACGGCGTCCATAAGGGCTTCGCGGTAGGGGGCGGCAAAAGCTTCTTCCTCATCGCCAAAAGGCGTGCGAATAACGGTTTTGCCATGCGCCCCGGTATCAAAGGTCAGCTTTTCCCGGCGCACAATATCGAGCACCGCGCAAAAATCGTCTCCTTCGCCAAGGGGAATGGTTACCGGCACCGGGTTTGCCCCGAGGCGCTCGCGTATGGCCCCCAACACAGAATCATACGACGCGCCCACCCTGTCCATTTTATTGATAACCGCGAGGCGCGGAATGCCGAACTCGTCCGCCTGTTTCCACACGGTTTCCGACTGCGGCTCCACCCCGCCCACAGCGCAAAACACCCCGACGGCGGCGTCAAGCACCCTGAGACAACGCTCTACCTCTACAGTAAAATCCACGTGGCCGGGTGTATCGACCAGGTTTATGGTATGCCCCTGCCACAGGCAGGTAATACAGGCCGAGGCAATGGTAATGCCCCGCTCCTGCTCCTCCGGCATGAAGTCCATGGTGGCCGCACCCTCGTGCACTTCGCCCATACGGTGAATAACATCGGAATAATACAGGATACGCTCGGAAAGCGTGGTCTTTCCGGCGTCAATGTGGGCAATAATGCCGATATTGCGCAAACTGGCGATATTCATGGCAAAAAGCCCCGTACCAATCAGGAAAACAGTCGCATCCGCTTTGAGCGGAACCAGTCCGGCCCGACTGAGGGCCAGAACCACACAGACTCATGCGCCTCATCCAGGTGCAGGAACATGGCGTCCGGGTCTTGCGGACACACGACTTCCGACGGTTCACAAAGGTCTGCTCCGTCAATGCTGCCGTCAAAATAGTGGTCGGCCACAACGGCCATTCTGCGGTTATAATAGCGGGGAAGGCTGGTCAGGGAACGACAATGAATGTCTGCCCGGTGGGCGAAAAGGGCCAGAGATTCAAAGGAAGAAGCACGGCCCAGCAGGATAATCCGCCCCTTGCCTTCCGCTTCCGTAAGGCTTCTGGCAAGGGCGATAACCTCACCCTCTTCCGCTATATACGCTTCTTCCACGCCGGAAAGTTCCAGCGTAGCCAGCAAAGGGGAAGATATGCCTTCACCTATCGGCAAAAAGCAGGGAAAAATATTGTGCACTCCGGCCAGAACGGCGGGCATGAGCGCGGCAATCAGCGCTGCCGGAGAGGGGTAATCCGCGTCGCACACGATCAGCGCCCAAGGCGCGGGGGCCAGGGTCCACTCCACCCCGAAGCCGGAGCGAAAGCTTTTGCTGGTCATTTCACGCTGCGGCAGCTCGCCCCATACATCATACTGCCGGGCGATACACTTTTTGAGAATGGCCCGCCCCTTGTCGCCAAGCGACTCGTATGCCAGAGCCATCTGATTGTCTGCGATAGCATGTGAGGAAAACCAGGCGGTACAATTCGAAGAAAGGGACATGGGAATCCTCCGAAGAAAAATAGTCTTGATACGCTGTAACGGCCTGCATAAAAAACCGCACGCGGACAGCCGGCGACAGGCCGGAAGCACTGCGGCATGGCAAGGGAAGCAACGGTTTTATAAACGCTTAATCGTCTTTTTTAGGCAACTCGGGAATATCTCTTCCCGCTTCTTCCAGCTTGTCCAGAAACTTCTGGCGGCAGTCATAGCTGCAAAAATGGTGCACAGCGTTACCATCGCGCACCTTGATGCTGGAATCCGTTTCCACATAGGTGCCGCAAATGGGGTCTTTTACCATTTCACCGGCGGCAATCTTGCGATCCCGGTCTTTGGACTCATCGTTGTTCTTGCGGCCCCGTTCATTGGTAATGAGCTTATACAGCACAAAAACGGCAACCGCGATGAGCAAATACTTAATCATGAGTTCTCCTTGGCGCGTAACGCGGGGAAGTGGGTAAAGGCAAAGCGGCGGGCCATGGCCGGGCCGCATCAGGGCTGGTAAATAACGCCGTCCCGGCATGCATGGCCCAGCCCGGACAAAAAGCCCGCCACTGCCCGCCCGTCAGGCAAGGCAAGATCAGGCGCAATTTCCAGCAAGGGCACAAGCACAAAGGCGCGTTCACACATACGCGGGTGCGGCAGCGTCAATCGTTCATCATTCATACTCGTATTGCCAAATAACAGCAAATCCAAATCAATAGCCCGAGGGCCAAAACGCACCGCCCCCTCCCGAACCCGGCCAAGCTTTTGCTCCAGAATCAACAACGCATCCAACAGGGAATTGGCCGAAAGAGAAGGCGCACAGGCAAGACAAGCTACCTGATTCAAAAAAAAGGGCTGGTCTTTCACCCCTTGCGGCTCGGTACGATACAGCCCGGATACAGAAACAAGGCCCAACACACCGGGCAAGGTATCAGGCAGACGCGCCAAAGCGCCAACCGCCGCAGCCAGGGTGCGCACGGAATCGCCCGTATTGGAGCCAAGCCCGATATAGGCGCACAGGGCGTCAGGCGGTATGGCGAGATTGTGCATGGTGTTTTTTACCTTTTCCGGGTTGGGGCTGTCAAATTGGGGAAATTTTTTTCAGCCTGTTTGCCACAACCTACAGTCAGTGGATGATTAAAGAATAAGATCCGTCTGACACGCGTTCCGAAAGCCTCTTTTACAGATGACGGTCGGCCCCCACTTCCTGTAGGGGCACTCCCTGTCGGGCTAGTTTCTCCGCCTGCGGCTCCGAAGCCGTCGCCCTCCCGCCCGAGACAGGGCGGGGGCCGACATCCCTGTCGGCCTGTTGTGCCATGGTGTTACATTTAGCTGATACCTAAGAGCGCCGGAGTCATGCGCGAGCTTTTGCTTCACGGTGCCGCAGCGTAACGGTTTCTGATCTGTTGCCTGTACCGCGAGCGATCACGCTTGGAGACCCCTGCCGCTACTTCCGGTCCATACACGCACGGTCCTTTGTGGGTCGGGGATGCCTTTCGTGCGCAGGCCGTCCGCAGTCGGAGCTTAACGCGGGCACAACAGCCGCGCCCGGAAATACTGGGGGCGTGGTCCGCAAGGACGGTCGGAGCGCGAAAGGCATCACCGGCTCCGGCAGCCGCGCCTCAGACGGCTCTTACTGTTTTTTGCCTTTCCAGCCTTTACAACCTTTACAACCTTCCTGACCGCCACATCGCCATATATACATTCACCCCCAAAAAAGTTACATTAATCACGAAGCTTATTCACTTCCACAACCCCGGTCTACCATTGCCATGAAACATACCGACGCAGCCCCCGCCACCTTCACCCACCCTCTGGTTGACCGGTATCTTGAGCATTTGCTCATCGAAAAAGGACTGTCCCAGAACACGCTTCTGGCGTATGGTAAAGATTTGCAGAATTTCACCGCCTTTCTTGCCGAGCGCGAGCACTGCGCCCTGCCTGACATTCGCCTGGACGCGGTGAACGAACAAATACTCTTCCTGTATGTGGTGCACACCCGAAAACAGGGACTTTCCGGCAGGAGTCTTGCCCGTCATCTTTCTGCCCTGCGCGGCTTTTTCTCCTTTGCCAGGGAAGAAGGCGAGCTTGAGGAAGACCCGGCCCGCTTTCTGGAAAACCCCAAACTGAGCCGCGCCCTGCCGGAAGTGCTCAGCCGTGAGGAAATGGACGCTCTGCTCGCCGCACCGGACCTCTCCACCAAGCTGGGCTTTCGTGACAGAACCATGCTGGAGCTTCTCTACGCTTCCGGGCTTCGGGTTTCAGAACTGTGCGCCCTGTGCGCCCTCGACTTTGACCCGCAAAGCAACCTGCTGCGCGTTTTCGGCAAAGGCTCGAAAGAGCGGCTTGTCCCGGTACATGCAAACGCCGCCCGTTTTTTGCAGGATTACATACGCCATTGGCGGCCCCTTTTTGACCCGAAAAATCCGGAGCTGTTCCTGAACAGATCCGGCAAAAAGCTCTCGCGGGTCGGGGTATGGAAACTGGTGCAAAAATACGCCCTGACGGCAGGCATCAAGGTGGAAATTTCACCCCACACTTTTCGGCACTCCTTTGCCACCCATCTTCTGGAAGGCGGCGCAGACCTGCGTTCCGTCCAAATGTTGCTGGGCCACGCGGACATAACCGCCACAGAAATTTATACCCATGTACAGCAGGAACGAGCTGTTGCCATACACAAAAAATATCACCCCCGCTCGGCAGAGTAAGGGCCTGCACAAAGGAAACTCCATGAACATGCTTATTCAGGGTGGAACAGTCATTACCGAATGCGAGCGCTTCCGGGCGGATATTCTGGTTGAACAGGGCCGTATAGTTACCATTGGCGAAAAGCTCCCGTCCGGCAACGACTGCCGGGTTGTGGACGCGCATGGCAAGCTGGTTTTGCCCGGTGCCGTAGATGTGCACACCCACCTGGCCATGCCTTTTGGAGGAACCATTTCCGCTGACGGCTATTTTGCCGGAACTCGCGCTGCGGCCTGCGGCGGGACGACCACAGTTTTTGACTTTGTCATGCAGGACTCGGGAGAAAGGCTGGATAGCGCGGTACACCGCCGTATGGCCCTTTGCCGGGAAGAAGCCGCGGTTGACTACGCCTTCCACGTTGCCATTAAAGATATCAGCGGCAATCTGCTGGACAGCATGGACGACTGCGTTGCCATGGGCGTGCCTTCCTTCAAGGTTTTCATGGTCTACGATTTTCGTGTCAATGACGGCGACTTTTACCAGATTCTGGAAAAGTCCAGACAGTGCAGATCCCTGGTCAGCGTACACGCAGAAAATAACGATCTTGTCGGACACCTGACAAATCAGCACCTGGCCGCAGGCCGAACGTCTCCTGTCTATCACTATTTGTCACGCCCGGAATTTGTTGAGTCAGAGGCGGTAGGAAAAGCTATTGCCCTTGCCCGTGAAACCGGGGCAGCCCTGTATATAGTCCACCTGGCCTGCGCCGACGGGATAGAAGAGGTGAAGGCGGCCCAGGCAGACGGGCTGCACATATTTGCGGAAACCTGCCCGCAGTACCTGGAATTTACCAGCGATGTGTACCACCGCGATGACGGCGGCCTCTTTGTCTGCTCTCCGCCGATGAAGGGCGAGCACAGCCGTCAAAGCCTTTGGCGGGCACTGAATAACAACCATGTATCCGTGGTCGCCACCGACCATTGCCCCTTTTTGCTTTCCGAAAAAGCGTGGGGCAAAGACGACTTCACCAAAACACCGAACGGCTGTTCCGGCATTGAAGTTCTCTACCCCTACATGCTGGCCAGAGCGAATATCGGACACATCAGCTTTGAGCAGGCGGTGAAGGTGTGCGCTTCCAACCCGGCCAGAATTTTCGGCTGTCCGTCCAAAGGCGGGCTAGCTCCGGGAAAAGACGCAGACATCGTTATCTACGATCCGGAAATCGACTTTGTGATCACGCAGGACAAGATGCACTCTGACAGCGATCATACCATATGGGAGGGCGTTTCCCTGCGCGGTTATCCGGTACAAACCTATTCACGCGGCCGCCTGGTCTATGACCATGGCGCGTTTGTCGGCGAAAAGGGCTGGGGCCGCTTTTTGGAGCGCCGCCTGGAGTACTTGCCAAAGGTAAGCCCCCCACCCCATGACGGCGCGGAGGGCACACATTACTTTCGATAAGCGGCGGGCCTGACCGTCCGGCCTCACAGCCCCTGCTGATCGAGCGTAAGTATGGTGTTCAGCAGTACATCAACCCCTTTGGCGCAGGCGGCAAGGCTGGTGTGTTCTATTTCCGTATGGCTGTGCCCGCCCTCACTCGGCACAAAAATCATGGCGGTGGGCACAGCCGTGGCCATATACTGCGCATCGTGGCCGGGGCCGCTGTACATTTCTTTATGGCTGTAAGCCAGCCGTTCGCAAGCGCCGCGAATGACGGCAGTCAGGCGTGGGTCAAAAACCGTTGTGTCCCTTTCCCAGTTGCTGGAAACGCTTAACTCGCAGCCGACAAGCGTTTTCGGCAACGCGGCAATCACTTCCTTGACCTGTGCGATTACCTCCGGATTTCTGTGCCGTGCGTCAAGCGAAAAGGCCGCCATAGCGGGAATAATGGTGTGGATGTTCGGCTCTACCTTCATCTGCCCGGTGGTGTACACCAGTTCGCCATCAAGCCTGTCCAGCTGTTCATGTAACAGTTCAATTACCTTGCAGGCCGCAAAAAGAGCGTCCCGGCGGTATTTCATGGGCGTTGTGCCCGCGTGCCCGGCCTGCCCGACCAGACGAAAGGTATGGTTCAACATGCCGACTACGCCTGCAACGACGCCGATGTCGGTTTTTTCCGCTTCCAGTACAGGCCCCTGCTCTATGTGCAATTCGACAAGCGCCAGACAATCGTCCGGGTCAAGGCGGTTGGCCGCCTCCCCAAGATAACCGGAAGCGGCAAGAGCCTGTTCAAAGGTCACGCCTTCACTATCTGTGGTGCGTATGGCCTCTTCACGCTGAAAACGCCCGGTAATCACGCCTGAAGACATTATCGCCGGAGGGAAGCGCGCGCCCTCTTCATTGGTCCATATGACTATCGTGTAGGAATGGCGCAGGGGGATGCCGCGCTCTACAATGGATTCCGCCGCTTCCAGGGCAGCCAGTACGCCCAGTACGCCATCATAATTCCCGCCCTGTTTCACAGAGTCGATATGCGAGCCGGAGTAAATTGCCGGGCCGTCGCCGCTGCCTTGCAGGGTGGCGTATATGTTGCCCATATCATCCATTGTTATTGAAAGCCCAAGTTTGCGGCAACGTGCACAAAATTCATTTCTTGCGGCTACATCCGCCTCTGACAAGGCCAGACGCGTAATGCCGCCCTGTCCTGTGGCGCCAAAACGGCTGAACGCGGTTATTTTTTCCTCCAGTCTCTTTTCATTGCAACGGGGCATGGCGGACATGGCGTTTTTACTCCTGATTGGTTATGAAGAAGGCAAGTATATATAAAACCCATTGCCCTACAATCGTATGTAAGTGTATAATACTGTACAATTACAAACAATTTCCGGCAAGCGCAAATCGGTGTACCGCTCGCCTCTGCCCCGGAAAACGTAAAAACCGATCGCTGCGCAGTACGCAACGACCGGTTTGATGGCACAGCCCGTATAGAGCCGAACAACGCGTTTTTGCGTCAGACGGCAGCCGGGGCTTATTTTTTCTCAAGCTCGCCCTTGGCTTTATCCAGGGCGCCCTTGGCGTCAGACTTTGCCTTGTCGGCAGCGTCCTTCACATCGGCTTTCGCCTTTTCAGCGGCTTCCTTGACATCGGTCTTGGCTTTGTCCACAGCTTCCTTGGCGTCGGCTTTGGCCTTGTCCGCGGCTTCTTTTACGTCAGCCTTGGCCTTTTCAGCGGCTTCTTTGGCATCGGCTTTCGCGTCTTCCACTACTTCCTTGGCGTCGGCTTTCGCCTTGTCAGCGGCTTCCTTGGCGTCAGCCTTTACGTCTTCCACAGCTTCTTTCGCGTCGGCTTTCGCCTTGTCGGCTGCTTCCTTTACGTCTTCCTTCACACCTTCAACGGCTTTGGCGGCTTCTTCCTTGGCCTTGTCCGCAGCTTGCGCTTCGGTTTTCTGTGTTTCTTCAGCGGCCTTTTTAGCCGGTTCGGTTTTTTCCTGGTTGCAGGCAACCAGGGCAAGGCCGAGAACGGCCACGCAGAGCAATTTATTCATGGATATTTCCTCCGAAAAAAAACGTGGGGTATTTTCACAGCACATACCGTGAAAAAAAAAGTATACGTAAAAACAAAAAACACGCCAGCGTGTTCTGCCCGAAAGGTGCCCCCTGCTTCGACAACAGGGAACAACCGGGAACAACCGGGGGCAACCGGGGCCGGTCAGGGCCAATCGGGAGCCTGCTTCTACCACAGGCCCGGACGATTGCAAATACTATTTGCCTCAAATCGGCTCTCGCTATATTTATTCTTCATGAGCAAGCAGTTACGCCCCAAATGCGTCATTACCGGTCACGCCAATGCAGACTACGACGCCCTTGCCGCCATGGTTGCGGCGGGAAAATTGTATGACAACGCCACCCTTGTTGCCCCCTCCATGCTTGAGCGGCAGGGTTCGCATCTTTTTTCCGACAGCATTGCCTACCTGTTCAACCTGGTGCAGCCCAAAAACTGCGATTTTTCGGAAGTGGAAACCCTGGTCATTGTAGACACCCACCAAAAAGATCGGCTGGACCATGTGGCTTGCCTGTTGAACAAACCGGGCATCAAAATCCATGTATACGACCACCACCCGGACACGAAAAACGACCTTACGGCCGACCTGAGTGTTATCAAGGCCTGGGGTTCTACAACCGCCGTACTCACCCATATAATTGAAGATCGAAACATCGCCCTGAGCAATGACGAGGCCACCATGCTCGGCCTCGGCATTTTTGAAGACACGGGCGGCTTCACCTTTTCTTCCACCACCGAGCACGACTTTTCCGCCGCCGCCTATCTTCGCCGCTTCGGCATGGACCTTGAGACCATATCCGAGCTTACCAGCACAGAGCTTACGCGCGAACAGGTGCACATACTTGACCACCTGTTGCGCAACGCCGTTACCCACACCATTCACGGCATACCCGTAACCATTACCGACATCGTGCTGGACAGTTTTGTCGGCGACTTTGCCTCGCTTGTGCACACGCTGATCGATATGGAAAACATCAAGGTACTCTTCGCGCTGGCTGTCATGGGCGACAGGGTGCACATGATTGCGCGCAGCAAAATTCCCGATGTGGATGCCGGGGTCATTTGCGCTTCCTTTGGCGGCGGCGGGCACAGCTTTGCCGCTTCCGCCAGCATCAAGGACCAGCCGCTGGCAGAAATAAAGGCCGCGCTCATGGCCTTTCTTGTCTCGGTAATCACCCCTCAAATGACCGTGGGCCGCCACATGACCGCCCCCGCCATTACTATTGATGAAAGCACCACCATCGGCCAGGCCGAAGAACTGATGACCCGCTATGGCCTGAAAGCCGTGCCCGTGCTGCGCAAAGCTTCTGACAATATCGGCATGATTGAGCAGCAAATCGCTGCCAGAGCCGTTTCGCACAAGCTCGGCAGCCTTCCGGTTACCGATTACATGCAACGCGCCGTCTCAACCCTTGCGCCAGATGATGATTTATATCAGGCCATGGAAATAATCCTCAAACAGCGCCAACGACTGATCCCGGTGGTCGAGAGCGGGAACGTTGTCGGGGTTCTCACCCGCACAGACGTTATCCGCCTGCTGGTGGACGATACCCTGCACATCCCGGAAGGCACCCCGCTGACCCAGGAACATCAGGAACGCAATATTTCCGGCCTGCTCAAACATTCCCTGCCCAAAGATATCATCGCAATCATGGAAGAAGCCGGACGCCTGGGAGATGAACTGGGCATGCCGGTTTACGCGGTAGGCGGCTTTGTGCGCGACCTGTTGCTGAAACGGCAGAACCTGGACATCGACTTAAGTGTTGAGGGCGAGGGCATACTTTTTGCCGAGACCTTTGCCAAACGGTTGCGCGGCAAGGTGCGCACGCACCACAAGTTCAAAACCGCCATTGTGTTTTACACAGATAAAGACGGTCAGGAGCAACACCTGGACGTGGCCACGGCCCGCCTTGAGTATTACGAATATCCGGGTGCGCTGCCCACGGTTGAGCTTTCATCAATCAAAATGGACCTTTACCGCAGGGACTTTACCATTAACGCCCTGGCCATCCAGTTGAACCCCACCCGCTTCGGCACCCTTATCGACCCCTTTGGTGCCCAGCGCGACATCAAGGACAAGGCCATCAGCGTGCTGCACTCTCTAAGCTTTGTGGAAGACCCCACGCGCATTCTTCGGGCTGTGCGCTTTGAGCTGCGCTTCAATTTCCGCATCGGCATCCAGACCGAACGGCTGATCAAAAACGCCCTTTCCCTGGACATGCTGGACAAGCTTTCCGGCCCGCGCGTCTTTAACGAACTCAAGCACGTTTTTGATGAAAAAAACGCTCCCTCCTGCATTCGCAGACTGGACGGGTGGAAGGTGCTTCGCCTCATCCACCCGGTTTTTGCCCTCAACTCCACGCGCGACGTGCTTATTGGCAACATTGAGGAAGTGCTCGCCTGGTATCGCCTTTTATACAATGACCCCAAGCCCCAAAACTGGAAAGTATATTTGCTTGGCATGAGCGCCAACGCCAAATACCCGGACGTTTCCGACCTTTTGGACAGGCTCGGCTTCATAGAACGGTCCAGAACCGATTTTCTTACCCTGCGCGAAAACTGCCACAAGGCTTCCAGCCGCCTGGCCTATCTCCAGAAGCAAGGCCCCATGGCCATGAGCCAGATTTACGACTGCCTGCGCTATGTAGAAACCGAAGGTCTTTTGTACCTGATGGCCCGGCACGGGCAGGAACACAACATAGGCCGGGATATTTCCCTCTACCTCACCCGTCTGAAATATGTCACCCTGGACATTTCCGGCACCGACCTTGAGCAACTGGGCGAAGTGCCCGGCCCGCTTTTTGGCGAAGTGCTCAACTTTGTGCTAGCCCAGAAGCTTGACGGCAAAGTGACCACCCGCGAAGAACAGCTTGCCCTGGCTGACAGGCACATCGCCTCTTTGAGCAAAGACAAGAGCGCGGCCGGGATGAACGTGAAGGAAGTCATCAAAGGACGCACCTGAGCCATGACTGACCTGGCATCCTTCATTGACGCGGCTGGAGTTGACGACCTCAAGCTCATTCTGGCCGAAGTGGAAAACCGGCTGACACAGGCAGGCGCCTTGACCCGCATGCGGGTGCAAGGCTTCGGCAGCGTAGACGTGAGCGACGGCACAAAGCACCTTACACCGGAAGAAATGACCCTTGCGGAAAATGCCTTTGAAGCCTGGTTCCGCGCAGCCGCCAACAAGGACCAGCGCCGCTCCCGCAGCCGGGTTTTACTGGCTTTCCTTCTTGTGCGCCATGGCGGCCTGCGCCTGGGCGAAGCCCTTGCCCTTGATGACGGCAAAGACTTTCATTTCCATACCAACACCCTGCAAGTGGGCGGCAACCATGCTCGGCTGGTGCTTTTTTCCCGGCGGGTCATGCGCGTCATGCAGGCCCTTGTGGAATCCCCTCTTTTCGCTGACATGCGCGGAAACATCCTTACTCTGGACCAAGGCTATTTGCGGCGGGTGTTTTCTCACAGGGCAAAAGAATGCGGACTGCCCAAAGGTTTGTGCAACCCGCGCACCCTGCGCCTTTCCAGGCAGATAGAACTCTTGCGCGGCGGCGTTCCCGCCCAAGTGGTTGATGTGTATATGGGACGACAAAAGCCGCCAGGCCTGAGCCAGGCTCTGGATTTTCCCACCACAGCCGTACAGCGCGTAATCCAGCAATACATACAAAGGGAGGATGCCATGAAAACCAGCGCTCGCAACGCCTTTACCGGCAAGGTGACAAATATCAGACAAGACAGTGTCCTGGCCGAAGTGGAACTGACCACCCTGAACGGCCTGCATGTGGTTTCAGTAATCACAGAAGACAGCCTCACCGCCCTCGGGCTGGAGCAAGGCAGCGCTGTCACCGCCACGGTAAAAGCCCCCTGGGTTATTCTGACCGAACTGCAAAACGGACTGAAAACCAGCGCCCGCAACCAGTTTCCCGGCACGGTAGCCACGGTAAAAGCTTCGGATATTGCCTGCGAAGTCGTGGTAGACCTTGATGCGGGCGGCTCTGTATGCGCACTGATTACCAGGGAAAGCCTGGAAAAACTCGCCCTTGCCCCCGGTAAGGAAGTGCTGACCATGTTCAAGGCATTTTCCGTTATCCTCAACATCGAGTAGGAAAACGCCTTTTTTTCCATCCGGACCGCGTTGCCGTGTCCATTTTTTCAAAGAACAGAACCGAAGCCGCTGCAAGAATGGACGTGCGCCATGCCAGATGGAAAAGCTTGACGTTTCCTCGGCGTGACTGTTGCTTTTGAAAGCAGGAAGCATATTGCAAAGGCCGTGAACGCGTTGCGTTCACGGCCTTTATTGGGGGAATGCGGTTCTCTGTGAGGGGATACTCCCGGCTTATTCCTTGTTCCGGTAGTCCGGGAAGCTGTTTGCGTTGTAGAGCTTGGGACCTGCCTGGGAAAAGGCGTAGCCTACGCGGAAGGCAGCCAGGTCGTCATAGGTGTTGCCCACGACCTGCACACCCATCGGGACGTTGTTGCTTGCAAGGCCAGCAGGAATATTCAGTATGGCGTAGTTGTGCAAAAGGTTCCATACCGGGGTCAGCATGAAGCGGATGCCGCGAACGGGTTTTCCGTTTACCGGCACGGTATCGGTAGTCGGGTCGTGGGTGGCCGGGAAAAACGGCGTGGCAAGGGTGGGCATGATCAGGGTCAGGTAGCCCTTGCCGTATACTTCCTCTTGCAGTTGACGGTGCAGCCGGTAGGCCAGCTCGTCTGTGGCGTCCAGGTCGGAAGGGCCGCGTTTGCCTATGGATTTGACGTATTCGGCAGCATAGGTGGTCATGCCGGGCAGGTCTTTTTCCTTGCCGATAAACATGGTTCCCATACCGGTGGACAAAAGCCCGTCAATGTATGTTTTGGTTATATCCGACTTCCAGCCGAGTTTTACCACATCCACCGTAGCGCCCTGGCTACACAGCACTTCGGCGGTGGCGTCCATGGATTTGCGCACTTCCGGGTCAATGCCCTCTTCCAGCCATGAATCAAAATAATCCATGGCGATTTTCACACCTTGCAGGCCTTCATAGCTACGCGGATATTCCAGCTTCGGACGCAAGGCGTTATGCTCATGCGGGTGAGGACCGGTAATGGCGTTTTGCATCATGACCAGATCGTCAAAGCTTCGGGCCAGCGGGCCAAGCGTTTCATACGATATGGCAGATGTGGGTACGCGCCCTGCCGGGGGCTTGAAGCCGTATACACCGCACATGGCAGCCGGCACGCGGATGGAGCCGCCCATGTCCGATCCGGTGGCAAGCGTGGAAAAGCCCGCGGCAAGACAAGCCCCGGAGCCGCCGGAAGAACCGCCTACCGCGTAATACAGATTCCAGGGATTGCGGGTTGTGCCCCAAAGGCGCGACCAGGTCTGGCCGTGAATGTAATACTCCGGCACAGTGGTCTGCACATGGAATACAGCCCCGGCGTTGCGCAAAAGATCGATAACGGGGCAGTCTTCCTCACAGGGGGGTGCGTCTTTGAGAGCAATGGCCCCCATGGTCACCCGCCAGCCGCGATAGTCGTTTTCATCCTTCACCGCAACAGTAAGCCCTTCCAGGGGGCGGGCAGAACCCGCCCGGTAGCGGTCTTCCGCTTCTTTGGCAGCTTTCAGGGCTTCTTCAAAATGCTCGTAGGTTATGGCGTTGACCTGACCGTTAAAGGTCTTGTAGTCCGGCACTTCCTGTCCGCTTGTGTTCAGCGGGCCGTTATATCGGCTAATCCGGTCGATCTGGGCTTTCAAAACGTCCACAGGAGACAAAGAGCCTTCGGCAAAGCGTTTTATCTGTTCCGCAGCAGGCATGTACGCCAGGTCTTCCTTGTCCGGCAAAGCGGCAAAGGCGGCCCTGGGCAAGCCCCCGGCTGCAAAAAAAGCGGCCTGCAAGCTTGCGGCCGCACTCAGTTGCATGAATGTGCGTCTATCCATAAAAAATTCCTCCCGGGAATGAGTACCCTTTTAGGTACCAGCGATGAAACCATGGGTCAAGAAGACTTGGAAGCATTGCAGGGCAATGGCTATACGCAGCCACACGCAGTCAGTCCCTGAAAGACGGAGCAAGGCGGCACTCCCCATATGGGGAGGAAGTGAAAAAAAGAGGGTGGTGGGGGGAATAGCAGGAAGGCGGAAAAATTTGAAACGCATGAAAGGCATGAAATGCAAAGGGCAGTAAGAGCCGTCTGATACGCGGCTGCCGGAGCCGGTGATGCCTTTCGTGCTCCGGCCGTCCTTGCGGACCGCGCCCCCAGTATTGCCGAGAGTGAATGTTGTGCCAGCGTTAAGCTCCGACTGCGGACGGCCTGCCACGAAAGGCATCCCCGACCCACAAAGGACCGAGCGTCTATGTGCCGGAAGTAGCGGCAGGGGGCTCCAAGCCTGGGAAGTTACGGTACACGCGATAGATCAGGAAGTGTGACGCTGTGGCACTGTGAGGCGAAAGCTGGCGCGTGGCTATGGTGATATTAGGTGTTCGCTAAATGCAGGTCTGTGGCACAACAGGCCGACAGGAAGTCGGCCCCCGCCCTGTCCCGATAGGGAGTGCCCCTACAGGAAGTAGGGGCCGACCGTCATCCGAAAAAAGAGGCTTTCGGTACGCGTCTTAGACGGATCGTATTGCCTTTCCCGCCTTTCCAACCTTAAAGCCGCACAGGCAGGCAAAGGTATAAAAGGCGTGAAAAGCAAAAAAGCAAACCTGGCGCAAATATCAGGCAAAATACGTATTACGGAAAAGCCCTACAAATCCGACGGCGCGTAGGTCGTTTCCGGGTCTTCAAAGGCGGTATACGCGGCTGCATACATCAGGTCTACCGTGCCTACCGGGCCGTTACGCTGTTTGCCTATGATTATTTCGGCCTTGTCCACGAGCGGGCGGTCTTCAACTTTTACGTAAGCTGCTTCGCGGTAAATAAACATGATAACGTCGGCGTCCTGCTCGATAGCGCCGGATTCCCGCAGGTCCGAGAGCATGGGTCTGCGTTTGTCGCCGGTGCGCTCTTCCAGTTTGCGGTTAAGCTGTGAAAGCGCGATTACCGGAATGTTCAGCTCCTTGGCCATGGCTTTGAGGTTGCGCGAGATATCGGAAATTTCCAGTTCGCGCGAGTCGGTCTTGCGGCTTGAGCGCATGAGCTGCAAATAGTCGATAACCACCAGGCCGATGTTTTTCTCGATTTTCAGCCTTCGGGTGCGGGCACGCATTTCCAGAGTGGAAAGCGAAGGTGAATCGTCAATGAATATGGGTGCGTTGCTGAATACTTCCCCGGCGTCGTGCAGGTTCAGCCAGTCGTCATCCGTCAGGCGGCGGCTGCGGCGCAGGCGCGATACATCCACCTTGCCCCAGGCGCAGAGCATGCGCATGATAAGCTGCTGCATGCTCATTTCCAGTGAATAGATGAGCACGCCGGTTCCGGCGCGGATGGCCGCACGCATGGCTATGTTCAGGGCAAAGGCGGTTTTGCCCATGGAAGGGCGGGCCGCGATGATAATCAGGTCGGAAGGTTGCAGGCCGCTGGTCATGTAGTCCAGACGGGAATAACCGGTGGGCACGCCGGTGAGCACGTCGCCGTCGTTGGCTCTGGCCTGTAACTCATCAAAGGTGATTTTTGTCAGTTCCGCCGCGTCTTTGTAGGTACGGCCGGAGCTTCGCTGGGAAATGGCGAAAATGCTCTGCTCCGCTTCGTTGAGCAATACGCGCACATCCTGCCCCGGCTCATAGCTTTCGGCAATAATGTCCGCGCAGGAAGAAATGAGGTGGCGCGACATGGCCTTGTCACGCACGAGCGTTGCGTAATATTCGGCGTTGGCGGCAGAAGCCACGCCCCGGGCCAGTTCAGCCAGATACACGGCGCCGCCCACCTCTTCCAGGCGCGAAGAAGCTTTCAGGTTTTCCGCAACGGAAATAAGGTCAACCGGGATGCTTTTGGAAAAGAGTTCTTTAAAGGCGGAAAAAATAAAGCGGTGGGCCGGAAGGTAAAAGTCGTCCTCCCCCAGTATGTCCACCAGAGTGTAGATGGTGTCCGGCTTTAAAAATACCCCCCCAAGCACGGCCTGTTCGGCCTCAATGCTGTGGGGGGGAACATTACGCAGAAGGTCGGGCGAAACATCGCCCTGCCCGCCTGCCGCATGACCGCCCCCGGCCCCTCCCCCATAAGAGAAGGAACCGGCAGAGCCGTCATTCGATTGCTTATTCCTCGTCCGCCGGGGCGGATTCAGCTTGTTGTTCGGGCTGTTCGACTGCATTGGCGGCCTGAGCTTCCTCTTCTTCTTCAATGTGTGACTTTTCCGCCACAACAGACAGGGCCAGTTGCGCCACCACATCGGCATGCAGGCGCACGCGGATGGGGTATTCGCCAAGAGCGCGGATGGGGGCATCCAGAAGAATGCGCCTGCGGTCCACTTCCACACCCTTTTCTGCCAAAGCTTCGGCAATCATGGTGGCGGTAACGGAACCGTAAAGCTTGTCATTGTCGCCCACGCGCATGGATATAGCCACAGGGGTGGCGGCGATTTTCTGGGAAAGCCCGGAAGCTGTGCTGCGCAGTGCCTCTGCGTTGGCCTGAAGCTTTTTGCGCTCCAGTTCAAACACCTTGAGGTTGGACGGCGTAGCCAGCATGGCAAAGCCCTGGGGGAGCAGATAGTTACGCCCGTAACCGGGTTTCACTTCCACCAAGTCTCCGAGCCTGCCGAGATTTTCAACATCTGTGCGTAAAATGACTTTCATGATCATCCCTCCTACAGCACGCTTTTCTTCTTGACGTCGCTTGCGTGCGTCGCGGTGTAGATCATGAGGGCCATTTGACGGGAGCGCTTGATTTCCGTGGTAAGCTGGCGCTGATGGTAGGCGCAGGTGCCGGTGATGCGGCGGGCAATGATCTTGCCGCGCTCACTCACGAAATCACGCAGAATGTCCGGGCGCTTGTAGTTCAGGGGAAGTTCCTTATCCGCGCAGAAGCGGCAAAACTTGCGCCGGGGAGTGAATTTTTTCTTGAAAGCCATTACGCAGCTACCTCCTCTTTCGCTTCTTCGGCCAACTTCACAGTAATGAACTTGAACACGCCTTCCGCAATGCGGATGTTGCGCTCAAGCTCTTTCACCAGTGCGCCGGGGGCAGCGTATTCAAGGCGAACATAAAAGCCGCGCATCTGCTTCTGCACAGGGTAGGCAAGGTCGCGCATGCCCCATACATCTTCCAGCAGCATCTTTCCGCCTTCGCGTTCGATAATGGCCTTGAAGCCGTCCACAAGGGCGGTTCTGGCATCGGTCGAAAGCTCGGGAGAAAGGAGCAGCAGGGTTTCAAACTGTCTCATGGATATCTCCTTTGGGCAAATGGCCTGTATCGCAATACAGGCAGGATCATGCGCCCGACCACCGGGCGCACGTTGAACAAGAGTCAATAGGGGAAAAGTACCGGCCTGTCAACGGGCAATGTAGGAATGCAGCAATTCCATTGTACTCGCGCAGCAAATGCTATGAGAGCTTCCGCCCGCTCCCCCGCAAGATGCTGCCGCCACGTGTCCCGGCGAAAGGGGCGCACGGGGGCTGACCGGTCATCGCAAAAGCGTTGTCATGGCGCGAAAACCGTGCGCGAGCGGGCCAGTTCCGCGCCGTCAGAGCGCCTGCGCAAAGAATGCACATACGAGCCGGGAACAGCGGCTTCGGCCTGGGTGTAAGAGCACACCTCGTCGCCGCGCACGGCCTCCGCCCGGAAAATGAGGTCGAGACGGCCAAGGTTCTGCCTGGGCAGCGCAGTGGTGTGGGCCGGAGACGCGACAGGTTCATGCACGGGAGCGCCGTGCATGAAAACATCTGCCGCTTCCAGGGAAAAATCCACATAGCGCCCGTTATTGACATGCAAATTCTGGTCAATGTCCGCAAGGCGCACCGGAAAAACCGGTCCGGGTACGGCTTCACTCTGCACCGCGTGAATACGGATGTCGCCGTCATCTTGCGCTTTGGGGGGATTTTCCGGTTGCAGTTCCATGATATATTCCGGCAGCCGTTCGATTTTGCGGCTTTGGGTGCCCATGACAACCCACTGGGTCACGGCAGTTGCCAGCACATGGTCATTTGCGTCAAACAGAAGAAAATCGCGCCGGAACTGGGCCCGCTCCACGCTGACCGGCCAGGTGTCAACGCGTACGGGGCATTCCGCGCCGGGGCGGGCGTTGAGGCAAAGGCGCATTTTCACCAGCACCCAGGCCAGATTTTCCTTCTGCAGGCGCGCAAGGCCCACGCCAAGGGAGTCGGCGTGTTTTCCGGCCGCCTCTTCCATATAGTTGCAAATGCACTGCACCCGCACCAGCCGGTCCGGCCCAAGCTCATGCTGGCGGGTCATGAAATGTTCTGTGTGTATGGTCATTGTATTTGAAAAATCCCGGCTCGGCAGTACGCCAAGCCGGGA
>JAJDIC010000129.1 GCA_030266525.1 Desulfovibrio sp. OttesenSCG-928-G15
GCCTTCCCACATCCGGTTCTGCGTTCGTTTCACGGCTTCCTTCCTTACAGCGCTCAAGCAAGCCGAAACGCACACCGCCGCCTTTCATCTGCTCATCCCTGCCGCTCCCCTCCGCAGCGCCCCGACGCTGCCTTTGCCACTGCTCCCCACTTTCCGGCATTACTCCGCCCACCCACCTTCCTGCCCCATACGGCAATCTAAAATTCTCCTGCCCTCGCGCCACATTGTTCATTCACCATATCACTCACGGAGGAAAGCATGCGAACAATTTCTGAAATCATCATTCATTGCTCGGCCACACCGCCGACCCTGGACATCGGGGCCAAAGAGATACGCGGCTGGCACACCGCCAGCCCGCCGCGGGGAAACGGCTGGGCCGATATTGGCTACCACGGCGTTATCCGCCGGAACGGCATTCTGGAAACGGGGCGTATGCTGGACAGGGCCGGAGCGCACTGTTCCGGGCACAATGCGCACTCTGTGGGCATTTGCCTGGTAGGCGGAATAAACGCCCTGGGCAGGCCGGAAAACAACTTCACACCGGAGCAATGGGGCACGCTTGCGCGCACCGTGCAAGACCTCGTCCGCAAGTTTCCAAAAGCCAAAGTTTTCGGCCACAACGAGTTTTCCACCAAAGCCTGCCCCTCGTTCAATGTTCGGGCCTGGTGGAGCGCCGCCCGGCAAAATAATGCAGCAACAGGCGGGGCACAGCCATGCGTCAGCTGATTTTCCGCTGTATTCCCGGCATTTGTCTGTTTGCCGCGGGCCTTGTCTGTGGCTGGTGGTATACGCGCCACACGGAAGTGGCAACATTGCAACTTGCAGCCGCATCGCAGGAGGTGACCATTGCAACCCTACACAAAAGACACGCTGAACTGCTTGAGCGCGCAGCAAACAACACGGCAAAAGCGGTCCTTGCCAATGAACAGGCCGCAAGCACAGCCCGAAAAATCGCGCTCGATGCAGAGCCAAAACTCGAAAAAACCGCCAAAGCCAGCACACAGCGCATCGCCGCCGTCAGGTCGCACCCGGCCTCCATTCCGTCAGGCAGATCTGGCGCGCAGGGCAAACTGGCTGCGCAAGATGCGCATGTCCTGGCGGATATCGATCGCCCCGGCCCTGACAGTCTTGTTGCTCCTGTCCGCAGGATGCGCGACGAAGCCGTCAGAGCGGGAAACAGTGTTCCAGACGCATGTGCTGTTTCCACCGGATCATCTTTTTGCCCCTATTGAGGCACCCGAAATACCCGACGTTCCCGAGCCATTTTCCCTGCGGTCATGCAGCATGCTCACGGTGGAACTTTACGCGCTGATAGGAAAAATGAACGCCCACCGCGCCGCGCTCAGAGCATGGAAGGCCGGGCATGAAAACGCGCCATACGCCGCACTGACCAAGCCGCCATCCCAAGCGGCACCGGCGCAGACCAAAGGAGAAAGCCATGTCACCCCTTGAAGATGAACCTATTCTCTGGGAAACGCTGACCCAGCTTGTTCGCCAGACAAAAGAGAGCCTTTCCTTTGCCGGCCCCTTTCTCGGACCGGCCTTTGTGGGCAGCCTGATTCGGGTATTCAGCGGCAGATACCGCAAAAAGCCGGTATCCTATCTTTTGCGGCTCATTGTCATCTCTACCCTGTGCGGCGGTTTTTTAACCCCGCTGGCTATGCACGTATTCAGCCTGCCGGTTGAAATTGCCGGAGCAACAGCTGTTTTCCTCGGCATTACAGGCAATGACTCGGTGGACGGCCTCGCCACCTGGGCCAGAAAACGCTTTGGCATGGATGAGGCCGCTACGCACGTAGAGGAAGGACAAAATGAGCACTCCTGAAAACGCTCCGGCCAAAACGCGCAAGGTCGGCACATCCGGCAAGCCTGAAAAAAGGGACAGCTCCGGCAAAACCGGCAACACAAAAAAAAACGGCAGTCCCAAAAAATCCGCCCGCACAGGCAAAGCAGGCAGTCCGGTTAACGCAGACAGTCCAGACAAAACCGGCAACAGCAGCCTCAAAGACGCCAAGCTCGCCTCACCGGAAGAACTGGAATCGTTCCTCACGCGGCTTGCGGAAAGCGGCAACGTCAGCCTTGCCGCCGACGAAGCGAGCCTGGATCGGGTCAGTCTCTTCGCCCTGCGAGAAGAAGATCCCTGCTTTGCCGGGCAATGGGAAAAAGCCCGTGAGATAGGCTTTGACGCGATGGAGGATGAAGCCCGCAGCCGCGCCCTGACAGGTTGGGAAGAAGAAGTATGGTACAAGGGCGAGCAGTGCGGCACATCGCGCAAATATTCCGCAACCCTTCTCGGTCTTATCCTGAAAAAGGATAAGACCGGCGAACAGGCCGGAGCCAGGCCTTCGCCCGCGCCCATGAACCCGGCCGATGTTATGGCAGAACTGCTGCGCATGCAGGAAGAGGGGGGCTGAAAACATCCCCCCGGCGCACATAGCCCGCCTCAGTCACAGGGCAACCCGCCGCACAAGGAGAAGGATGCGACAATGCCTGCTGGCGCAACCGACATCGGCAACATGACCGCGAGCAAAAAGGCACCTGACAACAGGATCGCGGACAAGTGGGTGCCGGGCGGCAGGGCCGCGGGGGGCAAGGCTGCGGGCAAAAGGGCTGTAGCAGGAAAAGCTGCGGGTCGTAAAAACCCGCAGGCAGAACCGCTTGGCATAATGCCCCTAGAGGAGTTTTTTCTGTTCCGGGGAAGAATGGAAAACACCCCGCGCACCGTACTGCCCTTTCACCGCAGCATCTTCACTACAGTGACCAACTGGGCGCTTGGCAAACTTGCGGGCGGGGCGCGCCACCTTGCCATATGCATGCCTCCCCGCCACGGAAAAACCGTTATCGCCCATGATGCGGTTGCCTGGCTTACCGGCCTGTTTCCCGAATCACAGTGGATTTATGCAAGTTATTCCGAAAGATTAGCCAATGCACAGACTTTTCGGATCAGAGAAATCATGGATTCTGACTGGTACGGAAAAATATTCCCGGCTGCCGGTTTGCATCCGGGCAAAAAGTCGCAAAAATACTTTGAAACCCTCCGCGGCGGGCATGTGTATGGAACCGGCCTGGAAGGCAGCATTACCGGCTTTGGCGCAGGCCGCAAAAGGGCGGAGTTTGGCGGCGGCATCATCATTGACGACCCGCTCAAACCGGCAGACGCCCGCAGCCATGCCCGCAGAAGCAAAGCCAACAACTGGTTCAGCCAGACCCTGCTTTCCCGGCGCAACTGCGACGCCACCCCCATACTGGCCATCATGCAGCGCCTGCACCCGGAAGATCTTGTAGGTCACGTTACCGCCACAATGCCGGGAGAATGGGAACTGCTTTCCATTCCAGCCCTTGAGGAAGGTGCAACGGAAACGCTCTGGCC
Organism: Desulfovibrio sp. OttesenSCG-928-G15; assembly: GCA_030266525.1. Next base: position 3,371 of record JAJDIC010000129.1, read on the forward strand.
GGATACCTTTTCCATGGCTTCCGCCCTGCGCCTGAAAGATCTGGACCCGGCAACCTTTGGCGCACAATACCAGCAAAATCCTGAACTGCCTGGCGGCAATATGATCAAGCGCGCCTGGTGGAAAACGTACAAACCAACGGACCTCGGCACAGGACTCATCTTCCTGACAGCAGACACCGCTTTCAAAGCCAGAAGCCATAACGACGCATCCGTCATTCGTGCCTGGGAAGGCACGCGCAGCGGTCTGTACTGCCTGGACGCCGTGTATGGTCGCTGGGAATTCCCACGCCTGTTGCAAGAGGCAAAAGAATTCTGGCAGAAATGGGCGACAAGGGGAGCGCGTGAATTCTGGGTGGAAGACAAGGCCAGCGGTACGCCCCTTGCGCAACTGCTGAGGGATAACAACGTTCCCGCGCAAGACTGGCGACCAAAGGACTTTGATTTCCCCGAAGACAAGGTGGGCAGAATGAACGAGGCAGCCTGGGCCGTACACGGCGGGCGGGTGCTTATTGCGCAGGGCGAGGTGCCCATATGCCTAGAGCAGGGCGTATTCCTGCATACGGACGAGCAGTCTCGCGCTCTGGTGGAAGAATGTGCCGCGTTTTCGCCGGATATGTCGCACACCCACGATGACCATTGCGATACGCTGACTATGGCGGTTTCCCTATGGCTTCATGCCGGCGGCACTGGATAAAGGTTGCGCTTTTCCGTCTGGCG
>JAJDIC010000131.1 GCA_030266525.1 Desulfovibrio sp. OttesenSCG-928-G15
TGGAGCGCGGCTGTTATCTTCGCCTTGGAAAAGTGCAGTTTTTCCCGCTTGCCCCGCTGGGCCGTGAGTTCCACATCAAAGGCCAGATCCTGCAACGCTTTCAGGTTCCAGGCCTTTTTGGACGGCAAGGGCGGGCGTTTGCCCTTGGGCAAGGGCGGCGTAACAGCCACAAATTTGTCCAGGTCAAGAAAAGCTGTGTTCATGCGGAAGGTCCAAAGCCCGGCGTCGCCGGAGCGGGGGTTGTCTTTCCAGAAAATATCCCCGCTATAGGCCCGCCCGTCCACATCTGCCTTGATCTTCTGAAACTCCAGGGAAAAGCCTGTGCCTTTTACGCCTGTGCGCCCGGTAACAACCTTGGGCATGGTAAAGGAATCAGAGGGAACCAGATCCCAGCCTTTCAGAAAATCGTAGAGGCTGAGCGTGAAGCTGGGCTGGCCCGTAACCAGCACGTCTTTGCCCGAATAATTGATATCAAGGTCGCCCTTGACGATGCTTTTAAAGCCCTCAAAGGTGGTTTTACGCAGGGCCAGTTTTTCGCCATAGAGCATCCATTCGAGGCTGGTGTTCAGTTTTCCCTTGAGCGGCGGGCGCAGCTTGCCAACGGGAATGACCAGTGAGCCGTCCGCGACAAGGCTGCCCGCAATCCTGTTCACCCCGCGCTTTTCGCCCTTTTTGCCGTGAATGGGCAGCCAGTACAGACCGCCGTTAAACTTGCCGTTTATGGCGTCCTTGCCGCCGGGATACCAGGATGTATTGATGGCGGAACCGGCAATGTCCCACGCCCCTTCAATGCGCACGCCGTCAGGCTGCACAGCGTGAATGGAGCCGCGCCCGTTTGCCTTGGCCGTGCCGAAATGCAGTTTCCAGTTTTTCTTCCCGTATTGCCCGGTAATTTCGCAGCCCTTGATGGCGGCGTCCACGCGGATCCCCCAATCGTCGGCCAGATCGCCGTTCTTTTTGAAGGGGATGTCAATATCACACTGGCCTGTGACCCGCCCGGCTATTTTCACCGCGTTCATGGCGTTTTCCGGCAAAAGGCCAAGTTCCAGGTCTTTCGGCTCAAAGTGCATGTCCATGCTGTCGCCATCAATGTCTATATAGCCGGTCAGGGAACCCTTGATGATGGATTTTGCCGCTATACCCACCCGGGTTTTGGCAACCCCTTTTACCATGGCCGGGGCAACCGTCACCACAAGCGGGCCGCCGGTTACGTCGTGCACAGTGGGCTTGGCCACATCAATATGCACGTCATAGCTCACCTTGACCGACGAAGGGCTGGGCGGCGCTTTCGGGTCTGCCGGATAGGGCACAAGGGGCGGGTGATCAAAGCGCGGCGGTGTGGGGTCCGGCACGGTCCGGCCAATGGCGGCAAGGAAGGGGAACAACGGGTCCACATTGGCCTGGCCTATGTCCAGATCAACCACGACCACGGGTTTTGCGAAATTGGGCGTGCCCACATAGCCTTGCACGGCTATTTTTCCGGCTCGTCCGCGCAGGTTTTTTGCTTCTGCCCGTTTGGAGTCCAGCACCAAATCAAAGTCACCGACAAGATTGTGCAGGGCTTCGCGCAGACCCGGCGGGAGAGAGCGGCCAAACTGGAACCAGCGGGTCAGGCTGACCTTGTTCAAAGTAACCTTGCCCGTGCAGGAAGGACCGGCCAGGTCAGCCAGAAGGTCGGCAGAAAGGGCGTCGCCCTCCGAGCGCAGCACAAATTCAGGCAAAGCCACGTGCCGCCCGTCGCTCACCCAGGTAAAGGGCGTGTCAAAGGTGCCGGAAATCATCCGGCTCCCGGGCGGGCGCATTTGCAGCTTGCCGGTCATATGACCGCGGGCGGGTATATCTTCATAGCCCACGGTTGCGGCAATGGAAAAAGTCAGGGAAAGATCAGCGCCCGGCAGGGAAAAGGTGCTGTTCAGATGCAGGTTTTCTTCTAAAGCCGTGGGGTCAAAGTCACCGTCAAAGCCTTGCAGGGACAAAAGCAGCTTGCCGTCGGCAGACCAGCTTCGCAGGCTGCCGTTTCGTATTTTCACTGGAATACCGATGGTATTGGGCAAAAGACACACTGTATCGGCCATGGTCTTCAGCGGGTCTTCCTCTGTCTGTAGCTCTTTGGCTGTGGGGGGGCTTGCAGCGGGCTTTGCCGTTTTCGCCGAAGCTCTTGCCCCGCGTGCGCGTTCAGGCGCGGGGGCTTTTTCGGGCTGTTCAGGCGGCAGCCACAGCGGGCGCTGCTGCTCGTCATAGGCCAGATTGATTACCGGGGAGTCCAGCTCAATCAGGTGGATACGCGGCGTAAACGATTCAAGCGAATCAGGGGCAATCAGAAGACTCAGCTCACGCACTTCCAGCAAGGGCTTGTCAGATTTGGCCGCCCCTTCCTGCGCAACAGATGCGGCGAGCGCGCGCACGTCTGCCACCCGCAAACCGGGATAGGGCGAAAAAACCGGCTTGACCGCCCCGTTCAGTTGCCAGGGCATGTCGGTCCGCTCTACAAGGTAGTCTTCAATATAGGAGGTAATAAGACGCGGCTCGTAGGTGCACACGTAATACAAAACCGCAAAACCGGCAGTGAGCAGGATACCCAGGAATACCACCACGTCCAGCAAGACGCGAACCGGCGTAAGCAGCGCCGATGCAAAGCCCGGTCCGGCAGCAGCGGCAGGTTTGGGCGGGGCAGCCGGGGCAGCCGGTATGACCGGGACAGCCGGCGTATCCGCAGAGGGTGCCTCCACGACCGGTTCGTCCGCAAATGCCTCACCCGCAAACGCCTCACCCGCAGAAGTTCCATCTACCGGCCTCTCGCCCGCAAGCGATTCATCAGCAAGCGCTTCGTCAGCAGCAGGCGGCACGTCAAGAGGCAATTCCCCCTCAGGCGGCACGTCAAGAGGCAATTCCCCCTCAGGCGGCGCGTCACGTGGCGGCACGCCCGCCGGTTCCGTAGCGGGAGTTGCTTCAAGCGGAGTATCCGCCGGGTCAGTTGCTGGTGTGGTTATATCTTCGCTCATGGAAAACCGCGTAAAATACACATGGATAATGCAGACAGAATATCATGTTGTGCGGCGAGCGTCTATTTTGTCGATACACGGCGACGGGAAGAAAAAAGAACGCCCCGGTCACACTTTCGCGCCAAGAAAATACAGGCCCTGCGCCCGGACAATACCGCAGCCCGGCAAAAGCATACCGGCGCAAAAAGGGAGTGCCGGATGCTTTGCAGATGGATTCTGAAAAACAGCGAGAGTTTGGCAAGGGGGAGCTGGGCAAGGGGAAGCAAAGACGAGATGAGTTTGCATGACCGCGTCACCCGTGAGTATGCCCTATGCGGGCAATTCATCGAGGTGTTTTTGCGCCGCTTCCAGGCCAGGCTCGATGGAAAGGGCCGCTTCAAGGGCCTGACGCGCGCCTGCAGCATCGCCCATACATTTGCGGCACAGGCCAAGGTTTTGCCAGTCCATGGCGCTTCCCCGATCCAGCCGGACCACCACGTCGGAAAACTGGGCCGCGGCTTCCGCATGACGGCCAAGCCGAAAAAGGGCAACCCCGTACAGGTTGCGGTATTCCTTCATGTCCGGCGCTGCGGCAACGGCGTCTGCCAGCGCAGATGCCGCAGCGAGCCAATCTTCTTCCAGGGTCAGGGCGTAGCCTTCATAAAAAGCGCACAGGGCAGTGGCTTCCGCATCGGGTTGCAGCGGACGGGCAGTGGCAAACCAATGCCGCGCGGCGTTCAGATCGCCTGTACGCAAAAAAAGCATTCCCCGGAAAAAGGGAATGAAGTGCCCGGCACAGCAATTTGGGCGGGTATGGCGAAGCGGGCTGGCATGGCTGCCGGAATTTGCCTGCCTGGCATGGCTGGTGTGGCTGTTCGGACCATTCGGGGCTTGCTTGCCGTACACCTCTTCCAGCACGCCCAGGGCGCGGGCGGCTTCCG
>JAJDIC010000132.1 GCA_030266525.1 Desulfovibrio sp. OttesenSCG-928-G15
ACAGCCGGAAACAGCCAAACATTTCGAGACGCCGCGGCTGACGCGCCCCCCATTACTCTCCCAGCTACCGCCTTTACAAATGCCTTTTCCCCGGAAGTGGGCTTTCAGGTGGAATGCCCGCGCCCGTCTGAAAATGCCTCCGACGCGGACCAGCAAGACGCCTTCTATACTCTGGAAGCACTGCAACGCGACAAACTGCGCAACTGCGTGAAACGGGTTTTCGCAGAGGGCCTTGCCACACGAGAAATGGTCACATCGCCCACCGACTACGGGCACAGCGTTACCGGTGAATATTTCTTCTGGCCGGAGTTTGGCCCGGACGGCAAGGTCAAGGCCGTGCAGGCCCGGTTCAGCGATTTGACGGATGTAATTCTGGCAGAGCGCCACGCAAGGCTCAATGAAAAGCGCCTTGACGCCCTGTACCAGCTTACGCAAATGACTTCCCACCCGGAAGGCAAGGTGCTGGATTTTGTTATAGAAAGTCTGGTAGACCTGACGGAAAGCCATGGCGGCTTTCTGTTTTTCCCCCGGCAGTTCCCCAACACAAAGGGCCGTGTGGTCTGGTCGAGCAGCCACAAGGCCATGCCGGGACAAAAGGAACTGCGCAGCGATGCGCTTCCGGCTGACATTATGGCCGTAGCTGCGGGCGAGAACAGCTTCGCCCACGAGCCTGTCATGTGTAACGGCAACTGCCTGCAACCGGTAATGACCTTGTTTGACGGCAAGCTGCCGGTTATGCGCTATATCGCCGCGCCGGTATATGACGGCGATCGCCTGGTGTGCATTGCCTATGCGTATAACAAGGAAAACACCGAATACCGCAACACCGACCTTTTGCAGCTGGCGGCCTTCATAAACGGCGCCTGGCTGGTTTTGCGGCGGCATGAGTATGTACGAGAGCTGAAACGGGCCAAGGAAGCGGCGGAAAAAGCCAGCAAGGTAAAAGACGAATTTCTGGCCACTGTCAGCCATGAACTGCGCACCCCGCTGAACGGCATGCTCGGCATGCTGCAACTTCTTGATTTGTTGCCCCTGAACAGCGCGCAAAGGGAGTATGTGCGTACCGCGAACAGCTCCGGCAAGGCGCTGTTGCGCATTATTTCCGATATTCTGGACTGCGCCCGGATAGAGTCCGGCAAAATGGCCCTGCAACTTGAGCCATTCAACTTCTTGAGCGCCTACACTTCCTCGCTAAGCCTGTTCCAAAGGGAAGCGCAAGACAAGGGACTATCGTTTGAAGTCCTTGTGGACAAGGCAATTCCCGCTGAACTGCTGGGGGATGACGCCCGCGTGCGTCAGATAATTTTCAACCTTGTGGGCAACGCCATCAAGTTTACCGAAACGGGCGGCATCCGGGTGGAATGCGCCCTTTTGCCGCAAGAAAAGGACGACCAGGTCCGCGTATACATGAGCGTGACCGATAGCGGCATAGGTATTCGCGACGAAGACCAGGGAATGATTTTCGACGCCTTTGCCCAGATAGACAACTCTTCCACAAGAAAATACCAGGGTACCGGGCTGGGCCTGAGCATAGTCAAGCATCTGGCCGAACTGATGGGCGGCTCTGTTTCTGTTGAAAGCGAATTGGGCAGGGGCACCACCATACACTGCTCGCTGTGCTTCGGCCACGCGCAGGGAAAAAAGCGTGCCGCGCCGGACTCGAAAGGCCCGGCCCCCATTAACCCCAGTGCCCCTCCTGACTCCCTTGCCCCCCTTGCCTCCCTTGAAGCGGCAGGCACAACGGGTGCGGCGGACGCAACGGAAGTAACGGGCATAACGGGCGCAATGAGCGTTACAGGCGCAACGGGCATAACGGGCGCAATGGGCGTTACAGGCGCAACGGGCGTTACAGGCCGACAGGCGCATTCGTCCCGCCTCCACCCGAAAGACCTGCGCATTCTGGTTGTGGAAGATGATGAAGTAAGCCGCTTTGCCATACAACGCCTTCTGGAGCGGCTCGGCTATACTCCGGTATGTGCCGGAAGCGGACGACAGGCAATGGAACTGCTGCAACTGCGCTCTTTTCACTGCCTGCTTACAGACAACCAGATGCCGGGAATGGACGGACTTGAAGTGCTGCGCCGAATCAGGGAAAACCAGATAACAGACATACCCCCGACAGACGAATCACGAAGCCTGCTGGCAAGCGTCTACCCAAACGAGCAAGAAACGCCCCCTCCCCTGCCCGGAAACATCATCACCGTAGCGGTAAGCGCCCACAACATGCACGGCGACAGAGAACGTTTTTTACAGGCCGGTATGGATTTTTACATCTCAAAACCAGTAATGCTGAAAGACCTGGAAGAGGTTTTGGAAAAGGTGACGGCGCTGGTTGAGAACAGTACGTTATCACCAAGACAGGCTGTTTCCCGATAACAATTTCCGCGTCACCAGGAAAAGGCAATGGGGGAGGGGCTAACGCCCCTCCCCCATTGTGGTTTGTAATCAAAGACCCTTACAAATTAATCGTTCATGGTCTTGATAATGTTTTGCATCAGTTCAATTGCCGCTTGATTGTCGGCAAAGTCTTCCTGGCTGAAAGCAGCACTGTCTGTTGAAATCATAATGGTCTGTTCGCTGTCGCTTCCCGCCTTGAGGGTAAGCTCCAGCTCGGTATCACTGTGGAACTTGGCTTCAACAGACACAGTACCATCAGTAGCCGTAAACTTGCCATCGGTCAGAGTGCCTGTTGAAAGCAGGGAATCGAGAGAATCCGAGCTGTCAGTAAGCAGGTCGCCCAGGTTGAAGGCCAGCGTATCACCAGTCTTGAAGCTGATAATGGTATCAGTGCCGCCATCCATATCGTTTTGGGTCCACGCAAAGGTGGTATTCCCTTCGCCGTCGCCGTTGCCGGAGTAGAGCGTGTCGTTGCCAAGGCCGCCGAAGAGGATGTCATTGCCTGTACCGCCATAGAGCTCGTCCGCTCCGCTGCCGCCATACAGGTAGTTGTCGCCTTCAACAGCATAGAGCATGTCATCGCCTGCTCCGCCGTGGATGGTGTCATCACCGCTACCGCCGTGGATGGTGTCGTTACCGTCATAGCCGAAGAGGACATAATCGCCCGTTCCGGTTGCGGCAAAGGTATCATCGGCGGAGGTGCCGGCTATCTTGGTGACCAAATCCAGAGCCGTCAGGTCGGCATACGGGCCGAGCGGGATATGGATGTTGGCCGTATCGGTCAGGCCACCACTATCCTTCACGGTGTAGGATATGCTTTCCCAGGCATCCGCAGGGGCTCCTTCCTTGAGTGTATAGAAATACGTACCAAGGTTATCGCCGGTGCAGTATATTTTGAAAGAGCCGTACAGACCGTCGCCCTCAATCACCGTGGCTTTGTCATCCAAGTAATGGGTTTCGCCATTTATGGTTATGGAAGAAATCACCAGCGATTCTCCGGCGCGCTGGCCGATGTCGGTATCGCTTGGAGCATTACCGACCATATGGCCAATAAGCTTGCCATTATTACCAAAGTTATCGTAGCTGGCTACAATATCCTGCGCAATGGGTGCATGGTTCACAGGCTTCACATCCACGGAGAAGCTCTTGCTGCTTTCTCCGCCGTAGGGGTCGGTGAACGTCACGTTGAAGGTTTCCGTGCCCGTGGCCTGTTCGTTAAACAGTGCGTAGGTGTAAGAGCCGTTTTCAAGCAAGGTAAGCGTACCGTACTCGCCCATAAGCACCATAGCTCCGTTTGTGAAGCCGCTTACTGCGGGAGAGCCGTTCGCGCTGGCCTGCGTAATGGTTACAGCGTCATTATCATTATCCGTAAAGATTATGTGGCCCCTTACCGATTCATTTACGCCGCCAACCGCGTTGGTGGAGACTACGTCAGCCTTGGGCGCCTCATTATCCTTTGTCAGGGTC
>JAJDIC010000133.1 GCA_030266525.1 Desulfovibrio sp. OttesenSCG-928-G15
CCCTCTTGTTGCCAAATTGTCTTTTGAAGGCGGCACTGAAACAACGGTTTGCCGCCCATGTGTGGACTTTCTCTAACATCTCATATATGCAAAGATAAACACACATACAGAGAGCCAAGCTCCCAAAAACGGGATTATATGAACAAACTCTTCCAATACCTCCCCCTATTCGTGGAAGTCGCGCGTCAGAAAAGCCTGACAAAAGCGGCCGATGTGCTGGATATGCCACTCTCAACCGTATCGCGCAGGATTATCGCCCTTGAGAAAGAGCTGGGCGTTCAGCTATTTCACCGAAGCGCGAGAAAAATTGAATTGACAGACGGCGGCCACACACTTTTTGAGCGCTGTGAAACTATTGTTGCCGAGGCGGACAACGCCTTTGAAGACGCCTCGGACGCTCAAGCAAGCCCGAAAGGGGAAGTGCGCATTTCCATGCCGCCAGAAATTTATTACGAGTATCTGATGGGTGCATTTGCGGCATTTTCCCGAAAGTGGCCTGACATCCACCTGCATATTCACATCAACAGCCGCTGGGTCGATCTGTATTCCGAACCCTATGACATTGACTTGCGGGCCGGTCCCCTGCCCGACTCTGACCTCAAAACCCGAAGACTTACCTGGCTTGACCCCATGCTGCTGTCCTCGCCCGAATTTCTACAAAAATACCCTGTTCCCCAATGTCCGGCAGATGTGGAAAAAATTCCCGCCATCGTGCTTGAGCAGCACAAGCATAAACACTGGGGACTAAGCAACGGCGATCAGACCGCCTTCATCACGCCACGGGCCATTCATACGGTGAACTCTCCCGGCCTTGCCCTGGAATTTGTCCTGCAAGGCCTGGGCATATCCTGGTTTTCCATGCCCATGGTAAAGGACTATGTGGAATCCGGCGCTCTTGTGCGCCTGTTGCCTGACTGGAAGCCAAAAGAGCGGATTGAAGTGAACATGGTCATCGCCAGCAACAATATTTCCAGACGGGTCAGATTGCTTGTGGAGCATCTGTCAAAACATTTTTCCGAAGTGAAAAACGCGGTTGCATGCCCACAAAAGGCCATACTGCCCCGCAAGCTGTAAAGTAAGCAAACAGCGCTTTGATGAAGCCCCGGCTTGAGGAGAGCAAGGGAAATCTTCCCCTTGCTGGGAGTTAGGCAAGGGTCCCCCATCTTCACAAAGCAGGTCTTCCCTCCTTCCCCCAAAAAAGCAGCGGGCACAGACCTTGGCAGTCTGTGCCCGCTTTCCGGCAAAGAGCGTCAATGCGCGCACTTTGCCGTTATGTTGCCGTTGTTACAGTTCGTTTGGAATGTCCTTAAGCTCGGCCAGGGAGAAGACCGGGCCGTCAATGCATACGTATTTGCCGCCGATATTGCAACGCCCGCAGATGCCTACGCCGCATTTCATGCGTTTTTCCAGGGTTGTGTATATCTGGTCCGGGGAAAAGCCCAGTTTTTCCAGCGCCTGCAAGGTGAACTTGATCATGATTGGCGGGCCGCAGGTAATGGCAATGGTGTTCTTCGGTTTGGGGTCCATTTCCAGCAGCACGTTGGGGATAAGCCCTACCTTGTGTTCCCAGCCCTCCGACGGATTGTCGATGGTCAGAACGCATTCCAGGTCGTCGCGCTTAATCCAGTCTTCCCGGTCTTCCGCAAAGGAAAGATCCTGCGGGGAACGCGCCCCGTACAGAACGCTTATCTTGCCATAGTCCTTCCGGTTGTCCAGCATGAACAAAAGGAGGGTGCGCAAGGGGGCCATGCCTATGCCGCCGCCAATGAACACAATGTCCTTACCCTTCATTTTTTCATAAGGAAAGGAATTGCCAAGCGGTGCGCGTACACCAACGGTATCACCGGGAACAAGGCTGTGCAGGGCTGTAGTGTTTTCACCCGCGCGCATAACGCTGAATTGCAGGTATTCCTTGCGGGTTGGCGGAGAATTGATAACAAAGGTAGATTCCCCCACGCCAAACATGGAGAGTTGCCCCACCTGGCCCGGCTCAAAGGAGAAGTTTTTCATCAATTCCTCATCCTTGAGCACAAGGCGGAAGGTTTTGATGTTGTGCGTTTCCGTAACCACCTCAACGACGGTGGCCAGCATGGGCACATAGGGGTTGGGCGTCCCCTCTTCATATACGGGCGCCATGGGAAGTTGAACGCTAGACATCGGCAGCCTCCTTCAGGGCGCTCAGCACGATCTTTCTGATATCAATGGACGAAGGGCAGCTCTTGATGCACCGGCCGCAGCCCGTGCAGGAAAAACGCCCTTCGTGCAGTTGCGGATAATACGAATACTTGTGCCCTACCCGGTTTTTCAGGCGGGCGGCCTTGTTCACGCGCGGGTTGTGCCCACTGGCTTCCAGTGTGAACAGGGGCGACATGCAGTTGTCCCAGGTGCGAATGCGGGTGCCGTCTATACCGTTTGTTTCATCAGTAATGTTGAAACAGTAGCAGGTCGGGCACAGATAGGTGCACGCGCCGCACGAAAGGCAGGCAGCGCTTTGCCCCTGCCAGAACACGGCGTTGTCAAAGAGCGAAAGCAGCGCCTTGGGGGCGTTTTCCAGTTTTGGAGCTTCACTCAGACTTTTGCGTACCGCTTCCTGCGCAGTAGCCGCAGCCTTGACCTGGGCGTCATCGGCCTCCACGGGACCTGCCAAATCAAGCAGGGCCGCGCCTTTTTCGGTGTAGGCTTCCAATACAAGGCCGGTGTTGGTTTCTGTCATCAACACGTCCGCGCCCATGGGCGAAGCCGGATCGCCGCCCACCCAGTTACAGAAACAGGTGCGCAAGGCGCTTTTGCAGGCCTTGACGACAATGGCCGTCTTGCTGCGCCGCTTCAGGTAATAGACATCCTTGGCCGGACCTTTGGTCGAATCTTTGGTGCCGGAACCATTGTACACCGGGTCAAAGGCGAAAAAGCCACGGGCATCGCAAGAAAGCGCGCCGAAAATCACGGTTTCGCCGGGCTCCTGCGCTTCTTCCAGACTCAGCTTGCGCGCGTCCGGGTTTTCCGGGTCGCCTTCGCGCTTGAAGGTAAACAAGGCTTCCGTGCGGGGAAACACCACATGCTTGGCAGACTCTGTGGGCCTTGCCAGGAGTTCCACTGCGCCGTCTTCTCCAACCGGGCGGTAGACCACGGCTGCGCCTTCCTTTTTCGGAGCATAGACGCGGGCGTTCTGGCCCATCGCCTTCACCCATCCGCTCAGAGCATCCAAAGAGATGAACTTGCGTTTCAAAATGGCATCGCTCATTACCAGTCCCTCTCTTTGATCGTGGGTTCTTCCACCGTAAAGGTAAGCAGGGGCGGAGTGGCTTCGGGGTCAACCCCGGCCTTGTAGTCGAAAAGCTGCTCCACCTGACGGGAAAGCGCCCTTTTGAGCATAAGCACGGGAATGCCCACGGGGCAGGCCCGCTGGCATTCGCCACAGCCGGTACAGCGCCCGGCCAGATGCGTTGCATGAATAATCTGGAAGAACATCTTGTCACGCACGCCGTCTGCCTGACTCAGCCAATGCGGTTCACGGCTGCCCGCAACGCAATGTTCGCGGCAAACGCACAAGGGACAGGCGTTGCGGCAGGCATAACAGCGAATGCACCGCGACATTTCCTTTTCCCAGAAAGCCATGCGCTTTTCCACCGGCATGGTTTCAAAAGCGGCGAGGTCTTTATATGTGTCTTCGTCCACAACCGGTTTCTGCTTTGCGCCGACAAATACGTCGGCAATAAGGGCATCCGGGTACATGCAGCGGGCGCACTTGTCTGCCAGGACCTCTTTTTTCATGAAGGTCCGCTCGCCTTTCGGCGTTTGCAGCACAATGCCGCCGCCCTCTTCACGCGCGGCGCTTACCTCACCGGGTTCG
>JAJDIC010000134.1 GCA_030266525.1 Desulfovibrio sp. OttesenSCG-928-G15
CTCTTCGGGGCGCTGCATTCGGCTGCGCCCCTTTGTATTGGCGATGCATGGCTTTGGGTTACTGCGGTGTTGCCTTGAGCTTGCCGACAAGCGGCACGTATCAAAGGTACTTTGCCCTATCCCTTTGTCAATGAACCGCCAGTTGCTCGAAAGCGCGTTCATAATCCTGTTTCGCGCCCGGCCTGGGCCAGCGCCCGGGCTTTTTCCCGAGCGTGATCGTTCCAGTCCAGTATTTGCAGCATTGTGAAAAAGTCACTCATGCTGATTTTTCCACTGACCAAGTCCGGGTAGGTGCAGGCCCCGGCGGCTATGAGCCGGCCCGCCAGGGCGCGCGCTTCCCAACCATGTGGCACGCTTATGCTTACGCCCGCTTCGCCTTCTCCGGCTTCAATACGCTCTTTCCGGTAGCGGGTGGCTTCGGAAAAAAATCCTTCACCAGCCTGAACATGGCATGAGCGGCCAGAATATACATATCTTCGGGGTGTTCCCGGAACCAGCGGTTAAAAACAGACTCATCCGCAAGGCTTTCGTTCTGCGGGGTGTAACAGCGGCGCAGGGCTTCATTCATAAGCATGGTGACATCCGTACTGTTCACCTGACCGCAGCTGGCAAGGGCAGAAGCCAGCATGCCCTGCACACCCATGGCTGCTTCGTCCAGCGCTGTTTGAGCCTGATCCACCGAGGCAAAGGCGAAAATATCCACAGAGCCGACCATGCCGCCAATAGCCGGGCCAAGCACCGCCAGGGCGCGGTTGCCGTAGGCGAGGCCGTCCAGAGGGTTGAAGAGGTCCAGGGCGTAGCGTTTGCCGCCCACCGCGATATATTCGATATTTGCCGAGTGCATTTCTTACTCCCTAGAAAAAGTTGGAGACAAGGCCGCCAAGCGAAGCGCCTGTGGTGTCGAGGTTGCTGGTGGAATCTTCCGCGCTCATCATGGTGTATTGAATGCCGCCCATCTTCTTGTCGCCGGAAGACAATTCGCCGGGGCGACCGATATAGGCTTCGGTCATGGTTTCCAGCACGTCCGCGCCGGTTCGCAGTACCACCGTTACGCCTGCGCCGCCGTTTTCCTGGCGCTTGCGAAGATCGGCCAGGAATTTGCGGCTGCGGCTGGTTTCACGGATGGTAAACTTGATGGTGGAACCCTGATTGGTGGCAAGGTTGATGCTTGCGCCGTCCGTGCCTTGGGTTTTGTCCACTTCGCCGCCGTCCAGGGTGTAGACTACGGCTGTGCCTTCAAAGAAGTCCTGAATGGTTGTGCCGTCCACGGTGAGGGTCAGGTTTTTCTGGTTATATACTCTGCGGGCCATTGGAAGCCTCCTTACGCGAATACGCTTACGTTAACGTTGACTTTATGGAACGCCCCCGCCTCATAGGCTTCAACCAATATGGGCGGGGCCAGGCGGGCGGCGCGTTCGGACGTGGTGGCAAAGGCCACGGGCACGGGTACGATATTGGTAGCCGCAAGGGTGGAAATACCGGTTTCGGTGTCGCTCGACTCCACGTCCCGGTCCGCGAAAACGCCGTTGCGGGTGTATTTGCGGTTTATTTTGGCGGCGGCTGAAACAAGCTTGTCCTGCCCCGCTGCGGTGTAGGGAATTTTCTTGTTGCGCAGGAACACGTTGTACACTTCCACCTGGAGTTCTTCGCGGTAGTTGTCGAGGTTGACCAGACTGTCCGTGTACCAGCCTTCCGCGCTTTGCACGCCTTCGCGCACCGTGCTGGAAGTGTTGCCCATGGAAACGTAGCAGTTGATGCGGCGCGAGGTGAGCGCGTTCAGCTCTGTTTCGGAAAGCGGGCTTGTGGTCAGGCCGTCGAGCCGCTTGAACTTCATGGTAATGGCCGAGTCCGGCAAACTGTAGTTGGTGGCAAGGGCAAGCGCGGCGTAGGAAACGTCCGGGCAACGACTCCATAAAACCGTTCAAGGCAAGCTGCATGATATAACCCCTTTATCTACGCCATTTTACATGAAATTTGACTTGTCATACCCGGCGAAAAGCACCTGCCTGTCGCGCCGGGGCATGCATTCGGAACCGCCGAGTTATTTCTTTTGGCCAGGCGCAAGCTCTTTCCAGGAGGGGACCGGACCTTCCGTCCTGCCCCCCTTGAAAAGGGCGCAGCAACGACGCCAAAAGGAATAAATCCGTATTGCCATTCGCCTCAACTCCAGACCTGGCGGACCAGATCGGCGCAAAGCCGCTTGCAGGTCGCGTCCAGGTCGGCCAGCTCGTCTTCCACCTCCCTCGGCAGGGCAAAGGCCGGGCACACATCGACCGGCTGGGAAAAAACCGCGAGCTCCGCTCCACCGGGCGTACACGCGCAAGGCGCGCAGCTGCTTTCTTCGTTCATGCACTGCCCCACCCATACAAGCTCCCCCCCGATATACGCATACACCCGGCTGGAAGTGTCTCCCCTCCAATAGCGGCAGTACATGCAAATTCGCTCAACTTCATACATTCCCATGCGCAACCTCTTTGCACTTCTGCCTTCACGGCAGACCTGATTACCTGATTTCAAAATGAACAAGCCAAATCCCGCAAGGAGCAGGAATCGCCCTGCAACACCCCCTCTGCACAGCAGCAATAAGACGACAAACACCCCGCCTTGCCTTCTCTGCATTTGTTGAATACATTATGTCACACTAAATTTGTTTTGTCAAGCTATTTGTGATAAACAGGGAGAACAAATACATGATATTCTATTTTCATACGCAAAAAAGCCACCTCCAGAGAACGGAAATCACAAATAACGCATGATCGCCAACGAAATACTGTCGTCAGGGTTTCGGAAGCGGCGAACAGAGACAGCCCGCGTACCCCCGCAACAAGCCGCGCCATGGCACCTCTCTCCCGCCTACACGCTGGAAGACCGTCTCAAGGGCCTTGCGGATTCCCACCATTGGGACAGAAGAAAAACAAGGGACAATGACAAGACAGAAGACATGATGGGTGAATAAAAAAACAGCCTGCCGGAGGGGCAGGCTGTCAGACAAAAGAAAGAGAAGAGAAGAAATGTTTTTGTAGCAATACGCCTTGTACTGATTGGCTGTACATTTTTATGTAATCAGCGGCTCCCTAGTATTCCCGGCAACTCCAGACCATTCTGCCAAACACTTCAAAATCGTTATCTATGGCCCGCTTGTCAATGCGGATAGTCTCGTACTCGGTGTTGTCCGAGCGCACCAGCAAAACACCGCCAGGCCTGTTTTCCAGGCGCTTGACCATCAGCTCGTCTTCAATGCGCAACAAATAAATATAGCCTGAGCGAATATCGTTTTCCTTCAGGTTGATCATGATTAAATCACCGTCCAGCAAGGTGGGCGTCATACTGTCACCGGCAACTTCAAATATTTTCATATCGTCAGGCGTGCCGCCTTTTCTGGCAATGAACTGACGATGAAACGAATAATACCCCTGATGGGCAGCATCCGTCTCCAGCCCGCCGCCACCGGCCCTGGGCCTGGCGCTTACCCGCTCAACAAACTCCAGCTCGGGCTTGCTTTCATCACGACAGGCAAAAAACTCGGGAAGCGAAACACCCAGGGCAGCAACCAGACTTTCCAGGCGCTCCATGGGCGGAGTTCTATCGCCTGTCTTGTATTGGGAAATCGTATTCTTGTTGACACCCATACGTTCCGCCAACTCAGATTGAGATAATCCAAGTTTTGACAACCAAAAACTGAGGGCTTCTGTGA
>JAJDIC010000135.1 GCA_030266525.1 Desulfovibrio sp. OttesenSCG-928-G15
GCTAACGCGCACGAGAATATGCGGGCGCGGCAAAGCGCCGCGTCCCGGCTGGACCGGTGGGCCGAAAAAGAGCCTGACAAATGGTCGGATAAGGAATCGGATCGGGGACAAGACAAAGGGACAGACCGGGGAGCGGACCGCTCCGGCGGTCGCAACGGACGGGCCAGAGCTTCAAACCTTGAAAGCATGGAACCCGCCGCTGCGCCTGCTCCGCGCCAGAACCGTCCAAGGGCGGCAAATTCCGGCACTGCCGCTTATGCCGGGGAACAGGCTGCCCTGAATTTTGCCGCGCCTCCCGAAGGCTGGCGGCAGTGGCAGGACGAATGGAACAGCATCAAAAATCATATCCTGGCTCTGATGAAGCCCGCTCTGCGTCTGGACAAGCTTCCCCCGCGCCAGCGCCTGGCCATTGAGTTTTTGCAGCGCGAAGGCGTCAACGACAGTGCGGTGCTGCATCTTTTTCGGGAGCTTTCGGAAAATCCGGATTCGTCCATTTTGCAGCCCCTTGCGGGAATGGTGCCGGTAAAACCCTGGGGAGAAGCCTCCTGGCCGGAAAAAGTGCAGCTTGTCTGCGGTCCCTTTGGCGTGGGCAAAACCACTGTATCCATTCGTATGGCCCTCGCTTTACGGCGCATGGCTCCGGCATTTCGCATCTGCCTCGTCAATGCGGACGCAACAAGAGGGAACGGTCGCCTTTTGCTGAGGCACTACTGCGACCTGTCAGATTTCAGCTACAAGGAAGCCTCGAACACTCTGGAGCTTGTGGGCGCGCTTAACGAAGCCCTGCGCGAGGGCTTTGACCGGGTGTTGGTTGATTTGCCGGGACTTTCCAGAGGCCGTTTCCTCGCTTCCCTGGTCAGCGATGCCGGGCTTGCGAACATGGCCGGAGACCGGGGCATTGCCGTGCACCTTGCGCTGGACCCGCATTTCGGTGACTTGCAAATGCAGGGGCTTATCGACAGATACCGCACCACGCTGCGCGGCAGCCTTGTGTGGACAAAGCTTGATGAAGCAGGCCATTTCGGGCAACTGGTAAACATGGGCATGGCTTCCGGCCTGCCGGTTTCCGCCCTGTCTTTCGGGCCGGGGCTGGGCAATTCCCTTGTTCCTGCCGAGGCAAATATGCTCTGGCGGCTGCTGTTCAAACGTGAACTGCCTGTGGCCCAATAAAAAAATCGCCCGCCCGGCCTGATTTGGACAAGGCGGTATTATTTTTGCAATACTCTTGAAGAACGTCTGGAAAATGACTACTGATATTTCACTGTTTTTCAAACGAAAAGTTGTGACGAGCGCAAACAACAATACGATTTTCGTTTTGCTCGCGCCGCCTGCGACGCGCGCACCCCTTGCGGGTTGCGACTATCGTCGCTTGATGCGACAAGAGAACTATATGCACAATCAACCCGAAGCGTTATTGCGAAGCAGTTATCTTTCGCAAACTGCGCGTGGTGAAAGCGCCGCGCTTGCACGTAATGGCATCTGGAGTCGCCCATGAAATCCGACCTGCCCCTGGTCATATCCATAACATCCGGCAAAGGCGGTGTAGGCAAGACCAACATCTCCGTCAACCTGGCCTGTTGCCTTGCAAGGGCTCGCAAAAAGGTCGTGCTGCTGGATGCTGACCTTGGCCTTGCCAACGTGGATGTTGTGCTCGGGCTGACCCCCAAACATAACCTGTTCCACCTGTTTCACGAAGGGGCGA
This sequence comes from Desulfovibrio sp. OttesenSCG-928-G15, assembly GCA_030266525.1. Next base: position 1,703 of record JAJDIC010000135.1, read on the forward strand.
AGTTGTCGGATGTCCTTATGGACACGCCTTACGGTTTCAAGATTCTGCCCGCATCTTCCGGCATCAGCGAAATGCTGTCCCTTACCACCGGCCAGAAAGTCACCCTGCTCGAAGCCATGGACGAACTGGACGACAGCATTGACTTTCTTATCGTGGACACGGGCGCAGGCATTAACGACAACGTGATGTATTTTAACCTGGCCGCGCAGGAGCGTCTGGTTATTCTTACCCCGGAACCGACCTCCCTGACCGACGCATACGCGCTGATCAAGGTGATGCAACAGAACCACGGGGTGAACGATTTTCGCATCCTTATCAACATGGCCCCGGATGAAAAAAGCGCACTCGATATTTTCAGACGCCTGTATAAGGCCTGTGACCACTTCCTTACCGGCGTCGGGCTTGACTATGTAGGCATGATTCCAAGAGACGCGGGCGTGCGCAAGGCCGTTATCAGCCAGCAGCCCTTTTGCATTTCAGCCCAGGGCGGGCCCGCTTGCAAGGCCCTGACCGAGATTTCTCAAACCATACGAACGTGGGACGTTCCCCAGACTCTGGATGGCAATATTAAATTCTTCTGGAAAAGACTCCTGTTCGCCCACTAAGGCGCAGCGGCAAGCATGGGAACAGTTTGATTCCGGTGAGCTTGCCTGGAACGACTGCACCGGTGTGCAACAGGAAAGCATTGTGCGGCACTTCGCTCCCAAGGTGAAGTATCTTGCCTTGCGCATGAAGGCAAGGCTCCCCCGCAATGTGGAACTTTCAGAGCTTATCAGCGCCGGAACTCTGGGACTCATGGAGTCTTTCGGAAAATTTCGCCCGGAAATGGGCATCAAGTTTGACACCTACGCGGAAAACCGCATCAGGGGCGCGATGCTTGATGAGCTGCGCCGCCTGGACTGGTTTCCGCGCTCCTTGCGCAGGCGTGTGCGCACTCTGGATGAAGCCATCCACAAGCTGGAGCACCAGAACGGCGAAACCCCCGGTGAGCAGGCCCTGGTCGAAGAAACCGGCCTTGAGCTCAAAGACGTGCGTGAAGGGCTGGAAGCCCTGCACAACCAGTTTTGTCTTTCACTGGACCTTATTCAGGAAAGCCTTTCGCCCTCTGAAGCAGGCAGCGGGGAAGAGCCTTTTGCCGCCGCTTCGTCGCAGGAACTGATAGACAGGGTTGCGGAATTGATTGAGCAATTGACACCACGCGAGAAGTTGGTATTGTCCCTGTATTATACAGATGAGTTGAATATGCGGGAAACCGCCGAAGTTATGGGTATTACAGAGGGCAGGGTTTCACAACTGCATTCCCAGGCCCTTACCCGCTTGCGTAAAGAATTTGTCAGCCGCCACGGCGAAATGTATGCGTAGCTGTCATGTATTGTTCGCTGTTCTGTAGCCACGCTGTTTTCCTTTGGCCCGCAGGGCAAAGGTTTTTATGCATACAATGGCGGGAGCCACGCCCCGCCTTGTGAACCAATACCGTAGAAGGAGTTCTTCGGATGCCTTTTAATCCCAATATGCGCGTTCTGGTTGTCGATGACTTTTCCACCATGCGCCGCATCATCAAAAATATTCTTCGTCAACTGGGCTTCACCAACATTGTTGAAGCGGATGACGGCACAACAGCCTGGGACACCCTGAACAAGGATAAAATCGAATTTATCATTTCCGACTGGAACATGCCCCAGATGACGGGAATCGAACTGCTGCGCAAAGTGCGCGCCAGTGAGGAATTTTGCGACTTGCCCTTCCTTATGGTTACGGCGGAAGCCCAGCAGGAAAACATCCTTGAAGCGGTGCAGGCCAAGGTTTCCAACTATATCGTCAAGCCCTTTACTGCGGAAGTAATGAAGCAGAAAATTGACAAGATTTTTCCGTAAGCCGGTGCGCTTGCAACCCGGAATTCGCGGCGTAAGCTT
>JAJDIC010000136.1 GCA_030266525.1 Desulfovibrio sp. OttesenSCG-928-G15
AATTTGTCGCCGGTATTCTGGGTGAAACGCCAGTTCTGCTCATGCGCGGGCGCTGCCATCTCTATGAAGGCAGAACGCCGGGCGAAGTGGTTACCGGAGTGCGGGTGATGGCAGAACTCGGTGCGCGCGGTCTTGTAATCACCAACGCGGTCGGCGGGCTGAACCCTCTTTTTCCGGCGGGTGCCCTCATGCTGATTGACGACCACATCAACCTGACCGGGCAAAGTCCCCTTACCGGCGTGAATGAAGACTCCTGGGGCGTGCGCTTTCCGGACATGAGCCGTCCATACGACCCCGGCATGGCGGCTGTTATGGAAGAAACCGCCATGGGTCTTGGAATTCGTCTGGAAAAAGGGGTGTATGCCTGTGTGCCCGGTCCGCAACTTGAAACGCGGGCGGAAACAAGGGCCTTACGCCACCTTGGCGCGGATGTGGTGGGTATGAGCGTCGTTTTAGAAGTGATAGCCGCGCGGCACCTGGGCTTGCGTGTATTGGGCCTTTCCTGCCTGACCAACAAAAACTTGCCGGACTGCATGGGCGAAACAAGCATTGAGGAAATTGTCGCTACAGCGGAACAGGCCAGTGATACGCTGACCCGGCTTGTTTTGACCGCCGCGCCGAAGCTGGCTTCTTTTTGCGGAGCGTAAGCTGTTTTTGGGGCTGCCGACTTTTTCGGTCCATTGTCGTTTTTTGCCGGGAATATTTCTTGCAACAATATTTGTTGCGGCAGATATTGCGCACCACTCGCACGGGGGCTGTTTCCAAACCAGCCTCAGAAACCCTTTTCCGGCATAACAGAGCTGTCGGCGCGGGGTGGGTGCGTTTGTTGCTTGCCGGATATGAGGAAAACTGTATAAATGGCGTTTGCGACCGGAGCTCTGGTATATGAGGAGAAAGTATGCGGCAGTCCACATTTGAACACGCTCGCCAGTGCGGCCTTGTCCGGCGCTTCGCTTCGGGCGCTGCCCCGGTAATGCTGCTGGCGCTTTTGCTGGCGCTTTCTGCCTGCGGGCACAAGGATTTTCAGGACGGTGACGTCAGGGCGGTCAAGGCGGTGTACACCGGCACGGTAATCAACGTTACCGAAATAATGGTGCTGGAAAGTCCGGACAACGTCCGGGCAGGAGTGGGCGCGGCCATTGGCGCGGGCTTGGGCGGAGGCCTGGGCTACATTGTTGGCGAAACCTCCGGCCTGGTGATTGGCGGTCTGATAGGCGCTTACGGCGGCAGCGAGGTTGCCGGTGGCGGCAAGTACGGGACACGCCAGTATCCTGCCATGCACATCACCATGGACCTTGACAACGGCCGGACTCTTGTGGTCGTACAGGGGTACGACGAATATTTTGTTAAAGGCGACAAGGTCCGCGTGCTCAATATGGGCGACGGCAGGGCCAGGGTACAGTTACAGTAATCATGTTTGGGCGGGTAATGCAGGGCCGTTTCTATGCTGCCCTGGCCGCCGTTTGCAGTAAGCCGGGCTTCCCCGCCCGCTTTTGGAGGCATGGATGCGCAATCCTCAGGACAGCATATTGTTCAGCGGCGGAGCGGCCGGAACGGAAGCCTATTTTGGTTCTATCGCAGAGCAGTATGGCTTGCAGGAAGTAAATTACAGCTTTGAAGGTCATCAGATTGAACGCACCCGCGGCGTGCGCTTTCTGACCAGCGAAGAACTGGCGCTCAAAGACGTCAGCCTTACCTATGTATCGCGGATCATGAACCGCCAGTACACCAGGGCACCGCTTTTCCGCAAGGTGCTGCAAAGTATTTGTTGGCAGGTAAGCAGCGGGCAGGAAGTGTTTGTGGTTGGCGGCATTCTGCCGGACAATACCGCCAAGGGCGGCACCGGCTGGGGTGCGGAATTTGCCAAGATATGCAATAAGCCCCTCTGGCTTTTCGACCAGGAAAAAAGCCAGTGGTTCCGTTGGGACAGCGAAGTCTGGACCCCCGACGCCGAACCGGTAATCAGCGCGGAGCGCTTCACCGCGACCGGAACGCGCTTTCTTGAAGAGAACGGCAAGGAAGCCATTGCGGCCCTGTTTGCCCGTTCATACAAGAAATAGCTGTTTGCGCATAGCGTAAATCAGGTATAGAGTCTGCTCCGGGCAACGGATGGTTTCATCATCCGTTGCCCGGTGACTTTTTGCCAGTGCCGCCCCGTGGTTCCGGGCGTCTCCACGACCATGGGCTTTCCTTTGTGTGTAACCGGAAGCGGCTTTTGTCTGTTTTCGTATTTTTATGAGGGTGCCGTCATTGCGGCATGATGCGTATGAACGAGACTTCCAGTACCACACAAGCCGCCGAATCAGGCGCACCCGGTCCGTCATCCTGCCAATCTTCTACCGAAGGGCAGGACTCGCCCGAACCGGAAGAACCCCGGGACGGTACCTCTTCCCGGGATGAAGGTCCCAGCCGCCACTCTCAGACTGCAACGGCAGGGAAGGGCGCAACGGCAGGGAAGGGCGGTGACGCCCCCACACCGGTGAACTCTTCCGCCAAACCCTCTTTGCCCGGTCTTCTTGCCGCCGCTTCCGCCTTTGTTGTCTGGGGGCTTTTGCCGATTTTTTGGAAAGCGCTGGACAGCGTTGATTCCTTTGAGATTTTGTGTCACCGCGTTATCTGGTCGTTTGTCTGTTTGTGCCCGCTCATGTGTATGCACGGCAGGCTTGGTGCCTTGCTTACGCTGCTTCGCCAGCCGAAAAATCTGCTCGGGCTTTGCTTTACCGGTTATACTCTCGCAGGCAACTGGTATCTGTATATCTGGGCCATCAATCACAACTACGCGCTGGAAACAAGCCTCGGCTATTATATCAACCCCTTGATTAATATCCTGTTCGGGGCGATTTTTTTTCGTGAAAAATTCAGTAAAACTGTCGGGTTGGCTATTTGTATCGCTGTTCTTGGCGTAAGTTGGCAAGTAGTGCGCCTGGGGCATTTCCCCGTTATTCCCCTGACTCTTGCCCTGTCGTTCGCCACGTATGCGCTTGTACGCAAAGTGCTTGTGGTGGAAGCAATTCCCGGTTTGTTTATGGAAACCTTGCTTGTTGTGCCTATTGCGGCTTTCTGGCTGATTTCACAACGCCTTGACGGGGGCGGGGTGTTTTTTCGCGGCGACTATTTCACGGACTTCCTGCTGGTGGCTAGCGGCGTTATCACTACTGTGCCGCTTTTATGCTTCACTTACGGCACAAAGCGCATACGCATGTCCACCCTGGGGCTTTTGCAATATTTCACTCCGACCTGTGTGTTGCTTCTCGGGGTTTTTGTCTATGGCGAGTCATTTACCTTTGACAACCTGGTTACGTTTTCCTGCATATGGGTAGCGCTTGTTCTGTATACGCGGGAAACTGTTCGCAGCAAACGCTGGTAGGTAAAAGATATGTCTTCCGGAGCGGGAGAATTGGCGGCACTCGCAACCGCCGCGGCCTGGGGCATTTCCAGCCAGGTGCAAAGCGCGGTGGGGGGCCTTATCGGGACAACCGGCGTTACGCTTTTGCGCCAGCCCTTTCAGATTGCGTACATTTCGCTGATGTGCCTGCTTCTGGGGGCCAGCTACGATATAAACGCCGAAGCCTTC
>JAJDIC010000137.1 GCA_030266525.1 Desulfovibrio sp. OttesenSCG-928-G15
ATCTGTTGGCAGGGCTTCCAGCACGTCTGCTGCATCCCCTTCTATCTGCGCTCCAAGGCCTACAGCGCAGGCGTTGCGAATGGCACTCAAGCTGATTTTGCCGAGGCTGGAAAGTTCGGCGGGTGCTTTTTCCAAAGATGGCAAAAGCACAACCAGGATGCGCCGCTGCATGATGGCGTCGGCAAAGTCCACTTCGCCGTCCTCTGCGCCGTAGATATGGGAGTAAGTATCCGTGAGGCTGGAAAGAGCCTTGCCGAAATAGCTTTGGGCGTAACCGAATTGTTCCGCGAATGACGGCGGTTGGTCTTTCATTTCCCGTCCGGCAATCCAGCCGGAGGTTCCCAAAGCGGCGTGAATGGAAGCGCGGCTTTCTTCGTCCAGTTCCGGACGCATTGCCAGCTCCACACATTTTTCCAGAGCTAGAGAATCACGAAGGACACTGGTGGAGAGTTTCAGCAGCCCCTTATCCCGCAAATCGACCAAAGCATACATGACGCCGGAAATCAGGGCTTGCGCCTTGTCCGCAAAAATACTGTTTGCCCCGTCTGACATGGGCATGAGCGAAACAAGGAGTTGTGTCAGAGCTTCCGCGCTGCCGAAAGTGAAAGGGTTGTTGGTGTTGGACAAACGGCGCGGGGATTTTCCTTTCACCTTGCCGGACGTGCCATAATTCAGCACCCGGAAATCATCGTCCCGGCCAAGATACCGCGCCATTTGCCATATCTGGACGGCCAGTTTGGGCGAGGCTTTGGGGTCGATATAAAACAGTCCACTCCCCGTTGCCAAAGCATTATAGGAAAGGGAAACCAGCGTTTCCGTCTTGCCGGAACCTGTTGTGCCGAACAGCAAGGTGTGCGTCAGAATATCCTTGGCTTTCAGCCACAATTCCTGCGTATCCTGCAAGCGATTGCCAAGAAAAAACATGCCTTCCGGCTTGGCGTACCCGCTCCTTCCCGGCAGCGGATCACCCTTGTCCGTTCCGGACAGTCCGAGCGGCAACCGGAATGGCAGCCGTTCTGTGCTGACCCACAGACACCGCAAGCCGAACAGCGCAGCACCGATACCAAAGAACAGCATGGCGCACATGGGAAAGATAAAAAGACACACCCCCGCCACAAATATTCCCACGGTTTGTATCTGGCCCTGCTTGAGCGCATCCCCAAGGCGTTGTACTGGAGAGCGCACATCTCGCAGGAGTGGTTTTCGTTCCTGTGTTTCCTTATCTTCCAGACCTCTGAGTTGCCTTTCCATACTCGTTTCCCTCAATATTGTTCTTCGCCTAGTTGGGCATCGGTGTTGGCATCATAGATTTCCGGGTCTTCTTCTGCTTCGGCATAGACAGTATCTGGAGGCGACTCGATACCAGCGTCCTCAGCCAATATTGGGTCGCCACCGGCACTGGCCCCGGCAACGGGAACAGGCGCGGTTTTCATCTCGGCATTTGGAGCAACGAAAGCGCGGGCTGTGTCTGCCAGCCAGCCCTGACTGAATAAAGAGTCGCGCAAGCTCACAACCGCAGGAGTAACGTGCGGTTCGTGCAGTGCCCGGCCCGCTTTTTCTTCAGCCGTGTAGTGCGCCCATACTGCAAATGCTTCTGCCCAAGCAGCACGCCCCCCGCATTGGTTGAGCGCATACCAAAGAGAACGATCAAGCGGGCGTAACCACAGGAATTGAGAACTGGCCAACACTCCTTTTTGTCTTGCCCGATTCAGCAAGGCCATGAACCACGGCAATTCATACGAAGTATGCCGGGCAAGGGAGATTTCTGATAATATTCCTTGATGCTGCTCCCATGCCTTTGTCAGTCGCCCTGCGAAGTCGCCGCGTTCCAGTAAGGGACATGCCGCCACTCCATCCTTTTCCGTGTAGGAACTGGCGACAGCATCCAGAATGCTCACGCACTCTTTTTTGTCCCCGGCTGCATAAGAGATAAACGCGGCAGCCAATGCCCGGCGAGCGGGAGAAAGCGGCTCAAACCCGGAAAATACCGGACCAAGCTGGGCCAGCAACACGGCAAGAGCCTTGTCTTCATCCAATCGGGCGCGGCCATAGGCCGGAAGCTCTACAGAGGCCAGACCGTTGTGCAAGGCCTGTTCTGGCGAAAACGGCGTACCGTGTTCATCAATCAGCAGACCATGCTCCAAAGCGAACTGAACCGGGCTTCGGGCAATGCGCCACAGCCCGGAATCATAGGACTCCGGGGAAAGTAAATACTGACCACGCCCCACAACCGGACGCAGGCAGGTGAAAGACTCCGCATTATTCCGAAGCAGGCTGTCCATATTCAGGCGGCGCACCAGCCCGCGTGTTCTGCCCATGAAAATAGCAGCGGCACCGAGCATTCCGAGCAGCAGCCCAAAGGGCCAGCGAACCCACTTGCCTGTGTAGGTCAGAACGCCCTGCATCCGTTCCCAGGTCAGCGTGTTCGGGTCCAACCCGGAGATATGCGTCCAGGCTATCTGCGCTTCTTCGGAAAAAGGCACAAAGGCCTTGAGTTGCAGCTTTGACACAGAAAGCAGCAAGCCGTTGATATAACCGGCCTTTGCTGCATACATCGCGGGAATCGCAACAAGGATGAGCAGCAGGAGGACAACCCACAAAAACATTTGCGTGTCCATATCTTCCCGGTTCTGGCTCATTGCCCACCCTTCCTGCCCTGCATGAGCGGTGGTAATTCTATTTTTCCTGAACGCTGCAAACGGGTCAGGTGAGATTTTACCTGCCTGATATAGCCGTCACGCCGGTGGGGTGTTCGAGAGTGATACGCTCCGATCGCCTTCCAGATGTCGCCGGTACGGTCGAGTTCCTTGCGGAGCAGCCATGCCGCTACAGAGGCATTGACGCGGCCATCACGCAAAACCGCATCCGGCGTTATGCCCATTTCAACCAGCTCTTTGATGTGAATTGTGTTGATCTGAAATGCGCCCATGTCCCATGTGCCATTGTCGTTTCGCAACGCTTCCCCCATCCGGCCATTTTCCGCAGCCAGAATACCGATGAGCGCAGCCAAAGGCAGATCGTTGAGCCTTGCGGCATCAACAACACACTCGGTTGTAAGAGGAGCCGTTTGCGAAAAAGCAACCTTCGCCCGCGCAGACGCAGCGCCCGGCAGCAGGCACACAGCGGCGCACATATATAAGATGATATGCGCTACGCTCATTTTATCTTGTCCTTTATCTTGATGATGAAGTCGCCGCCTGTGCCGTACACTTTGTAAAGATTGCTCCCGCCGAATCCGTTGACGGTACTCAGCACCTTATTGTGGGCTTCGTTGATTTTTTGCTTGATCATCGAATCGACCTGATTGCACAGCCCTTCGATAATTTTATCCATGCTCGGCAAGGTCACACCAAGGCTGAACCCATCACCAATACCGTTGATGACACTCAGGCAGTTGGACAGCGGCCCCCGCTCCGTTTCCGGGTCGGGTATCAAAATGTCGTGCGTGTCCGTCACACGCCCGTTGCGCTCCTGAATGACCACGCTCACGGCCTCTTGCGTGTCCTGGCAGGAAGCGGCGAGGCAT
>JAJDIC010000138.1 GCA_030266525.1 Desulfovibrio sp. OttesenSCG-928-G15
TCACAACGTGAGCCATAAAATACTACGGCGGCAACAATATCCTATGATGGCACAACCTTTGCTTATCACTTTGTGTAGCAGTGTGCTGCCACTTGGAAAACGCAAATATTACTCTACGAGAAAGCACAGACAAGCTCTGCTTGTCCGGATTACAGTTTGAAGCTGTGTGCTGTATTTCAGGAGTTTCGCCATGATAAATACCAAGCCTCCTGTGTCTGTTAACGGCAATGCCGCAAACATCAGGCAGACTGCCAGAAAGAGTGCCGGCAAAAGCGTCCGGGCTACTGAAAATTTCGCTTCCTACCTCAAGGAAGGCGGCGCACAGGGCGTTCGCTCTGGAAATGCCACGGCCGTGCAGGGAAGCAAAAAAGCCTCCCTGCTGCCCTTGTCCATGCCCCTGAACGGCTCGCAAAAACTGCCCGGTTTTGTGCCTGACGCCAAGCCGCAGCGCAGCGCCCGACAAAAATCTGTCGCGCCCATGACTCAGGAGCAGATAGCCAAGGCTGTTGCCGCGCCTTCCGGTAAAAAGCGCAGGACCTCTGCCAAAAAACAGACAGGTCCGAACATGCAGGAAATACGGCAAAACTTTTCCCGTACCCGTTCGTCCAAGCACAAGAGCAAGAAGTCTCCGACCAGGGCCAGCGGTGCCCCGGTTACCGGAAACCGTAATATCGGTATGTCCCGCACCGGCAAAAAGGGTAGCGGCAAGAGCGCCATGGCTACACGCCAGGCCATGGACATCACCGCCGCCCAGGCCCAGGCTCTGAAGACCGAAAGGAACGGCGCGACCTCCGGCGGTGCGCCCAGTGAAGCCAATGCGGCCTATGAACGCTACACAGCCCTTATGGGCGGCTACACCGGCAACCTGTCCAACCAGAATATCGCCACACACGGGTTTTCCGGCAAGCAAGGCTCTGAAGCCCTGCAACGGCTCGGCTATACTCCCGGCGAAAACCGCTCCATCAGAACCACAGCGCAGCGCCTTGAATCTGATCCATACGGCATCAAGGACCTTCGCTCCGCCCCTCCGGGCACAACCTTTGGCAGCACGCGCAGCATTACCCGGCCCGGTCTGGAAGAAGCGGCCATCACCGCCATCCATACCAACAGCCATCGACGCAAAAATGACGCTCTGCCCTCTTTTGGTACGACCGGCAAGTCGGTTCTGGATTCCTTCTACAAGTCTGCCAATATCAGCCTCGGCTCTCTGGCGGCCAAGTTTGAATCCGGCAACGACGGCATTGCCGCCATCGGCTACGACCGCAAGGGGGGCACCTCATACGGCAAGTATCAGATAGCGTCCCGCGTGGGTACAATGAACAATTTTATCGAATACCTTGACGGAAATGCGCCGGATATCGCAAAGCGCCTGCGCAATGCCGGCCCCGCCAATACCGGCGGTCGCCACGGGCGCATGCCTACAGAATGGCGCAAGATTGCGGAAGAAAACCCCACCCGCTTTGAACAGTTGCAGGCAGACTTTATCCGCTCCAGCCACTTTGAACCGGCAAAGGACGCCATCGCGGAAGCAACCGGCGTGTCGCTCGACAAGCTCCCGGCAGCCATACAGGAAGTGTTGTTCAGCACTGCCGTGCAGCACGGACCCTCGGCTACCACGCGTATTGTCAGCCAAGCGGTAAAACGGGTAGGCACCCAAAAATTACAGGGAATTATGGAAACAAAGGGGCGCTCGGCGAAAAAAGCGGGCGAACAACTTATCACCCAGATCTACAACCTGCGGGCAAAACAGTTTGCTTCTTCAACGCCCCAGGTTCGCACCGCCGTTCGCAACAGGCTCAGGATGGAGATGCACGAAGCCATCCAAATGCTCGCATAGGGAAACGCTGAGTTTTTTCATCCGGACTGCGTTGCTGCGTCATTTTTAAAGGCAGGCAGGACTCTTACGTCCAGCCTGCCTTTAAAAATGACGCGCGCCTGGCCGCTCATTGAGCTTGTCACGTCGGGTCAGCAATAGCCGCATCAATCCTCCCCGACCATGTGCGAGGCCGGCCTCTTCCAGGGGCTTGCAGGCTTCTGAAAAGGAATCCTTTACAAGTCGGATAACGTGAAACCGATCCGCTTTATTGGGACATAAAGGGAAACCGCTTCACCTTTGCCCGACAGACTCTTGGTGCTGTGTCCATCAATGCGCGTCGCGTTTGTTTATTGATAATTCCGCCGGTATCATGTAAGTACAGGCAACTGCCAGGTAATATGTGAGCTGGCTTGCCATGCTACGCGCGGGCGGCTAGTATCTTGTGCGGCTGACTGCTTTTCGCTGAGCAGACTACAGACGGAATAAAATTACAATACTGAACAAAAAGAAACGGACCTGGAGCGTGTGAAATGAGTTTTGCTTCGGATAGAATCAATGCGCTTGCAGCAAAATACGGCGCGAAAAAGTATCTTGAGATAGGCGTTTCCAAGGGAGACACCTTTTTGTGCGTCGATATTCCGCATAAGGTGGCGGTTGATCCCAATTTTCGCTTTGATGTTACAGCGCACTCTCGCCCGGGTACATTTTACTACTCCATTACATCTGACGAATTCTTTTCCATGTACAAGGAGAGTGAAGCCGCCAGCTGTGCTTCAAAAGAACATGGAGGAACGGAATTCGACATCATATTTATTGACGGTTTACACACCTTTGAACAGGCGTACAGAGACTTTGTGGAGAGCCTCAAGTTTTCCCACGCAAAGACCGTGTGGATACTTGACGATACCGTCCCGTGCGACCCTTATAGCGCCGTCAATGACCAGAACCTTTCGTATGCGTACAGAAAAAAGGCAGGCCTTGGCGGTGCGCCCTGGCATGGGGATGTTTTCAAGGCCTTGCTGGCCATTCACGACCGGCACCCCGAGTTCTGCTACTGCACCATCATGGACCGGGGCAACCCGCAAACGGTCTTGTGGAGAAGCCAGACAGGAGAGAAACGCGAGCCCTTGTTCGCGTCGCTTGAGGAAATAGACAGCCTCGACTATTTCGGCATGTTGCGCCATGCGCACGTTTTTGAGCCGGTTGGAGAAAAAGAGGCCCAGCAGCGTATCGGCACGCAAGTGCCGGTGGGGCGAGATGCATCCCCAGACGCCTGGAAAAACCTCATGTACAGCTCCCTACCGGATCATATGAACCTTCACAAGCAAATGAGGAAGATACGCGCCGCGCAATCCGCAGAACTGTCGCGCATACGCAAGTTGCTGCAAAGGCAAGGCTCCTTCAACGCCCTGCAACAAATACTGCTGGGCCTGGCAACCCCCTTTGTCCGGCTGCTCTCCAAGCGTAAATTCGCCAAAGGCTTTCAAAAAGACCCGGCAGCAACCCTGGCCGGAGCGGAGCACCCGCTGCTTGTCGCCCTGCGAACTGTTCTTGGCTGGATAGGGCCTGAGGTTCGTCGTTAATAGTCATTTCCGGTCTTGCCGGTGTTTTTGTACACAGGGCTCCCCCGGCTCTGCCGGGGAACTAGTGATA
>JAJDIC010000139.1 GCA_030266525.1 Desulfovibrio sp. OttesenSCG-928-G15
GGGCCGATTCCACAAAGTCGTGGCTCATTATTTCGCCGCCAAAGGGAGCTTTGCCCGGCAGCACAGGAAGCTGGCAGTGCTGCATAAAGGGAGCGGTGCGTATAATGGAGTTGTGCCCCCAGTACTGGGCGTCGCCCAATTGCCAGTATTGCAGTCCGGCAGCGAAAATCGGGCCGTACAGATGGTTGGCGAACTGCTGGGCCCTGGCAATAAGCGAGCGGGATCGTATAAGCTTGGGCGCGGTTTGCAAGATGCCGACGCTCGGGTGGGCTTCCATTACCTGGACCATACGCGTCACGCATTGGGCGGACAAAAGGCTGTCCGCGTCAAACACTACCATATAGCGGTAGTTGGCCCCCCAGCGGCGGCAAAAATCGGCCACGTTGCCGCTTTTGCGTTTCAGGTTGCTCTTGCGGCGGCGGTAATGGATGCTGCCGAAAGCGTTTTCGTCCTTGCACAGGCAATACCAGGCTTCTTCTTCCAGTACCCAGGCGTCCGGGCTGGTGGAATCGCTGAGAATGAATATGTCGAAGTGCTGCGCGACGTTTTGTTCTTTTAACGAGCGGTACAAAGTGCGAATACCGGCAGACACGCTTTTGGTGTCTTCGTTATAAATGGGGAAAAGCAGGGCGGTTTTGCAGTCGGTCGGCAGCGGCGTGTCTTCGGGCACACTCCGGGTCAGGGAGAAGCGGTCAAAGCGCTTGAACATCATTACCAGCCCCGCGGCAGAACTCCAGAAGCCCACGGATATCCAGAGGAAAAGAATGGTGAACAGAGCCGTGATGATAAAGCGCAAAATATGCAGGCCGGTTCCGGGCAGCAGGGCAAACATGACGGTGGCGGCAATGACGGAAGGTACAACAACCAGCAAAAGCAGGATATAGCGGCGCAGGGTGCCGGTGTTTTTCCAGGCGTTTTCCCGGCTGTTCCAGTTCGGCGGGGTAAAGTCTTTTTTGTCCGCGCCGGCCCGCTTGCCGAACAGCTTGCGGAAAAAGGTGCGCAGGGGAAAGGTGTCCATTTCTTCGGCCAGCATGAGCGAGCGTTTCATGGGCGGTGCGCATTGAAGGGGCTTTTTGTCTTCGTCAAGGGTATACTGGCTGATGCCTTTTTCGCGCAGCAGCATGTGCAGTTGTTCCATAGCCAGGCGCAGGAGGCGCTGTTCAAAATCGCGCTCTGACTCGTCCGGTGCGGCCATTGTGGCAACAAGGGCTTCCGCACGGCGCATGCTTTCAAGGGCCATGGCCACCCCGTCAATGGAGTCAAGGTCCATGCCCTGCACGTAGAGCAGCATGCGGCTGCACACCTTGGGGGTGATGTGTTTCAGGCTCTGGGGGAGAATGTCTTCCGGGGCGAGGGGGGCTGTGTCTTGGGTACGCATGGCAGCACTACTGGGTGGGCAGGTCAAAAACCCAGGTTTCCGTCAGCGGGTCGGGCAGGTTTTCACCCTTTTTGAGCATGGCCCGGAAGCGAAGCGGCGGAGAGCCGTCCCGCGCGGACACAATGCTTTGCACCACGCCGTCGTTTTTGGGCACTCGCACGGTAAAGTCCAGCCGCCAGCCTCCGGTGGCCGGGTTTTTCAAAAGGCGTTTTTCCAACAGGGGGGCGTCTTGCGGGGTGTCCACAATGCTGGAAAGGCCGGTGTCGGCCTGGAGTTTTTTGAGAGACTCGCCTTCAAAGTCGACAATAAAGCGGACGCTGTCGTTTTGTACGTCGCGCACGAAACGGGTGCTGGCTACCTTGCCGAGCAGGTGGGGGGAAACGCCCGGCTGCATCCAGTACAGGCGGTAGTCAAAACGGAAGCTGGAAGGGACAATGCTGCTGCCGTCTTCCTTGCTTTGCGTTTTTGGCACCCAGAAGGCGTGGATGTTACTGTTGATATCTGTGCGGGTGGGAATTTCGATCAGTTCGATATGTCCTTGACCCCAGTTGCCTTTGGGCTCAACCCACAAGGAGGCGCGGCGGTCAAAGCGCTCGTCAATATCAAGATAATGGTCAAAGTCGGCGTCGCGCTGCATAAGGCCGAAGCCTGCCGGGTTGGTCAGGGAAAACTGCTGACCGGAAAGGCGCGAGGGGTTGTTCAGGGGACGCCAGAACCACTGGGTTTCGCCGCTGGTGAACAAAAGGCCGTCAGAGTTGTGCACTTCGGGCCGGTAGTCGTCTGTGGGAAGCAGGCTGCTTTCGGAAAAAAGAAACATGCTGCTCATGGGCGCGATGCCGATTTTTTTCGGCGTGTCAGAAGGTGCGCGCAGGAAGAAGCGGGCGGAAACATCCATTACCGTGGAAGCGCCTGGGGTTATAATGAATTTGTACGCGCCGGTCATACGCGGAGATTCCAGCAGGGCGTATACTGTGGACGATTCTTCGCCCATGCGCGGTTTTGCCAGCCAGAATTCGCTGAAATAGGGAAATTCCTCGCCTTCCGGCTCGCCCAGGTTCAGGGCGAGGCCCCTGGCAAAAACGCCGTAGCCGGAATGTCTGCCCTTGGAGCGGAAAAAGGTTGCACCGATGAAGGTGGCCAATTCTTCTTCTCCTGCAGGAGGGCGGGCTGGTTGCAACAGGCGAAAGCCCGCAAAATCCGTTTCGACATCCTTGATGTCCTGGTCGGAAAGCTGGTTGCCAAAGTCGAACATGGCCGGGGAAAAATTATGTCTGGTAACGGTTTCGCCGTCGATTACGTTAATGGCTACCGCCCGGTTGAAAATGGAGCCGGGGGCGAAAAAGCGGGCGATAAAGGCGAGGCCTTCGCCGCGCCACAGGGAATATTCCGGCTTGAATTTGACGCGCTGCCATTGCTCCAGGGAAAGGGTGCTCAAAAATGGCGGAAGCTGCTCTTTTTGCGAACGGTAGTCTTCCTTGGAGGCCTTTTCGGCTTTTTCCATGATAGAGGCAAAGCGGGCGTCTTCTTCGGGGGCTTCTTGCGTATCCTGCCCCGGCCAACTGCTGTCTTGTTTTTCATCAGGATTTGCCGGGGCGTATTCCACGGCATCTGCGGCGGCGGCTTCCATGGTTTTGTCCATGGCATGGGCGATTGCCGGGACAAAGGCCAGACAAAGCAGCAGGGGCAGCGCCATGATAAACCTTGGGCAAACCGGCTCGGCGGCCGGAAAAGATATACTGAAGCGGATGCATTGCATGAAACGTGTTGGCATATGCGGTGCTCTCGTGGATGCTGAAGTATTTCCCATCGGTGCATTTGGCCTGGAATATTTCTTGCCGCAGGCAGGGAATTTCCTGCTGTAAACCATATCGGCAGGACATGCAAATACCCTAGGGAGCGCACACAGGGACAAGGCCTGGAGAATGCAGGAAATGCGGGAAAGACGGGAAAGACGGGAATGGCAGGAAAGGCAGGAAAGGCAAAAAGCAGTAAGAGCCGTCTAAAGCGCGGCTGCCGGAGCCGGGGATGCCTTTCGTGC
>JAJDIC010000014.1 GCA_030266525.1 Desulfovibrio sp. OttesenSCG-928-G15
AAGGCCTGTAAAAAAGGCCCCTGCCCCAAGGGCGATGACCGCGAGGTCAAAGGTAATCCAAAGGCCGAATCCGAAATAGTCATCAAGGTGCGTCACCCCGATACCCTGGCTGAACACCAAAAAGGCGGCATACAGCCCCCACAGGACCAGCACGGTCAAAAAGCCCATCCACAGGGAAAAACGGGTGAAAGAGCAGCGGGTGGTACCTTCGGGAAACAGTTCCGCGTCAATCGGGCGATTGTAGTTCATTTCCATATCGAGCTACTCCCTAGTGCTTTTTCGGCAGAATCTGCTGCGGTTTCTGTGTTTCTTCCTCGGGCAGATAGTTGTCACCGAGGCGGCGTACCCATTCACGGCTGCTGATGTAGTAAACAGCCGTGTCGGTTCCAAGACGCTCCAGAAGCCTGAACGCATTTTCGTTACCGGTGACCAGCTTGTGCACAGCGTGTTCGGGGTTGTTCAAATCGCCAAACACGATGGCCCCGTTGGGGCAGGCTTCCGCACAGGAAGTCACATAGCCTTTTTCGGGAATGGCAGAATGCGTTTTGCCGTTAATCGCCCTAGTGTACACGTCTTTACCTTCCGCGCGAAGCTTGTCTTTGGCATACATATAGCGGTGGTGGCAGAAGGTACATTTTTCCACCACACCGCGCGGGCGCACGGAAACGTCCGGTGTAAGCGCCTTTTCCATGCCTTTGGGCCAGATGGGGTCAAACCAGTTGAAATAACGGGCGTGGTAAGGGCAGGCGGCCATACAGTAGCGGCAGCCGATACAGCGCGGGTAAACCTGGCTGACAATACCGCCCTCTTCATTACGCTCAGTGGCAATAACCGGGCACACCGTGGCGCAGGGCTGTTCGGCACACTGCTGGCAGGGGCGCGGAAGATACGCCACTTCATGCTCGGGAAAAGGTTTTCCGTTGGAAAGTTCGTATACGACGAGCCAGTTCATGACGCGGCGCTTGTTGGAAGCGTCGGCCTGCGGGGCGAGGTTGTTTTCCGCCTGGCAGGCAACCATGCACGCTCCGCAGCCGGTGCACTTGTCAAGGTCGATGGCCATTCCCCACTTGACGTTGAATTCTTTTTTCGCAGACATGGCATGCAATCCTTATGATTTTGAGACGGTCACACCGGTTTTGGCCCAGACGGAAAGCCCGCTGTCCGACTCCTGTGCGGCGGTCATAAGTTCCATAACGTTGGCGCCCTTGTTCTGGCTGAATTCATCAAGTGCGGTGTGCCCAAAGCCCATGCAAACGGCCACCGTATTGTTCATGACGCCTTCAAACACACGCAGTTTGGCGGGAATTTTTTTGGAACCGTCCGCCGAGGCAAGGGTAACCGCATCACCATCCGCAAGGCCGCGCTGCGAAGCAGTTGCGCCGTTCATCATGGCGCACATGAGCGAACCGTCCAGTTCGGTCGCCCGCAACGTCTTGTTGTTGAAAGGAGGAATGCCTGTCTTGGCAGTGCCCATGTTCAGTTTGACAACCGGCGCCAGGCAAAGCGTAGAACCCCTGCTTTGCGGGGCAAAGGCCTTTTCAAGCAGGGAAGGCTTAAGGTCAAAGCTCCAGACGTTGACCAGGCTTTCACTTTCAGCCGCCTGCCCGCTGACCAGCACGTCAAAGCTGCACTTTTCGTGCGACAGGGACTTGGTTTTGAGCACATCGTTAAAATATTCGTAACCGAGGCTCTTGCCCATCTTCTGGGCGGTGTACAGTATGGCGTTTGCCGTGCTGTAAGCGATAACGCCCTTGCCGCTTATGGCGGCCGGGCCGGTAATGCAGTAAATGGTCTTGCCGCAGCCATAAGGAGTTTCCACGTCGTCAATCCGCTCTATGCCCATGGTGATCGGGAAGATAAGGTCGGACTGCTCGGCCGTTTCATCCAGGAAGGTGGTAAACGATACCTTGAACGGAATGTCCTTGAGGGCCGCCTTTACTCCTGCCGGGTCCGGCAGGGAGTAAACGGGGTTTGCCTCGTGTATGACCAGCATGGACGGCTTGTTGCCGCCAAGCAGCCAGGAGAGGAAGTCCGTTTCATATATTTCCGAGCGGCTTTTGGCCTTTTCCATGGCCTTGCTGGCCGGGGGAAGCAGGGTAAGGCCGCCGGGTTTGTTGATATTCTGCAAAAGCGCGTTCACCGCAAAACCGGCGATTACCGGAGCGGCCCCAAGGCCCTGGTTGAATTCGGACCCTACGATGACAAGCGGCGCTTTGGCCGCAAGCAGCATATCGACCACTTCTTCCAGTTTTTTCGGGTCTACGCCGGTCTGCTTGACCAGTTCCTCCGGGGTGTAGCGCAAAGCCAGCGCACGGAATTCCGGAAAATCATTCGCCTTGACAAAACGCCCCTTGCCGATGAGCAGGGCCGCAATACCCATGACCAGAATGCCTTCCGTGCCGGGGTAAATGGGCAGCCAGGCGTTGGATACCGCTGCTGTGTGGTTTTGTACGGAACCGGCGTACAGCAGTTTTTGCGAAGCGGCCGGGCCGGTTTCATCGCCCTTCTTGAAGCTGTGCGGTCTGTTTTCCCTGAAAATGCGGCGGTTGCGTACAACCGTGCCCCATGATTCAAGAATGTTCGCCCCGATGGCCAGCACACAGTCGCTTTTTTCAAGGTCATAGCCAATCTGGGCCTGAATGTTCATCAGGCGGCTGGCGCTCGCGGCGCACTGGGCCTCTGAGGGCATGACAAAGACCTTGTCAGAGCCGAGTTCTGCGGCAAAGGCAGAGAGCACTTCCGTGGTAGAGCCGAATTCGTCGCCCGAAAGAAAGGCAACATCGCTGCCCGCTTCCGAGAATTTCTTTTGCAGAAGCCCGAGGGCATCATCCCATTCCATCTCGGTGTAGCCGCCGTCGCCGGAGCGCAGGAGAGGCCGTTTCACTCTGGCCGGGCTGTGCAGCATTTGCACTTCCGCAACGGCCAGTGAAGTAACGCCACCGCCAAGGGGGTGGTTTTCCGCAGGAAGAATCCGGGTTGGGCGGCCACCGACAAGGCGCACATGCATGGGCACGCCTGTGGGGTCCATTTTGCTGAAAACCTGGGTAAAGGTGCTTTCGCCGTACTGGTTACGGGGAATCCACGACCAGTTTTGCGACCAAATGCTGACATCATCAAGCAATTTCCAGGGGAGCGGCGTCACCATGATGCCGGCAGACGCGCCCGCCACAAATTTCATGAATCCTCTTCTGTCAAGTACCATGTCGCACCCCTTTACTTATGGCAGGTATAGCAGGCGTTGTTGGCAGCCGTGCGCCCCTTTCCGTCATTGTAAAAATGGCCGGGATGGGCGTGGCACTTTTCGCATTCCCACATTTTCATCGTGGTGCGGCTGTAGTCAGTGAGCACATTCACCTCGACAGGAATATTCTTGTCCAGTTCTTCAAGAGAGGGGTGGCAGGTCATGCAGAGCTTTTCAGGACTTTCGGGCCTGCCCAGGTTCAAATCGCCCTTCATGGTCAAGTGACAGCTGAAACACTTGGAAAAGTGGGCGGCGTGGCTGAAGAACACGTTGTCCGGCTGCTTCTGGTGTTTGGCCCAGGGCACTTCCGCACCAGTTTTGACATATTCTTCCACAAAGGTTTTTTCCGCTTCATAGGTGGCAAGCTCGGCCTTGCTGGCCCCGGGGCCCGGCTTGGGAGTAAGAACGTCGCTGTGACAGTTGGCACAGGACTGCATGTCGGGGTAACCGGTGAAAGAGCCGTCAGCCCGGAAGCTGTGGCAATCCGCACAGCTGGCGCCCACTGTCTCGATGTGGACTTTGTGGCTGAAGTAGAAGGGTTGGGACTGTTTGCTGAAGATGAGATCTGGAAAAACCCACCAGCCAAATGCCAGCGCCACTATCGCACCTACAAGAAACGGCAGGGCGCTGCATGCACATTTGGGCAGGCATTTGCCGCCCGTACAGTGTTTGTTTTCCTCCATACCCTATGCCTCACAGCTGGTTAAACGGTGAAAAACTCAAAGCCGTGCGGGGCATCAGCATAACGCCGCCGCATAATCAGAAGCTGGCGGGCAACCGCAAACATGCAGAAGCCGCCGCGTCATTCCTGGAAAATCATAATCGCGGGAGCGAGAAGCACTGCCTCCAGTGATTCCGCAAAAAGCACGCCGTATGCTACATACAACGTCTCTTCTAGTAATCGACCGTTCCAAATCCTGTCAAGGTGAATTCTTTCACAAAAAGCGCGGCAAATATAGAAATTAAAAACGCCCTCTGTCCTTTTGGGGAAAAGACAACACCTGTTATCGTTTTTTTCTATAGACAAACGACGGCTTGAGCGAAGAAACCAATGGCAGCTCTTTATCCTTGGCAGAGAGGATGGGCGGGATTTCCGGCCACTGAATTCCCAGTTCCGGGTCATCCCAGCGAATTCCCCCTTCACTGGCAGGGTGATAATAGGCGTCTACCTTATAATGAAACTCGGTACCCTCTTCCAGGGTTATGTAGCCGTGGGCAAAGCCGGGTGGAATGAAAAACCTGAGCCGGTTCGTTTCGCTCAGAACAAGGCCGCACCAGTGATGATACGTGGGCGAGCCTTCACGCAGGTCAACAGCCACATCGTATACAGCGCCCCTGGTTACCCATACCAGCTTGGCCTGACTGTGCGGGTCGTTTTGATAATGCAGCCCGCGCAACACGCCTTTGGCCTCGGAGCGGGCGTGGTTATCCTGAATAAAGGGCTTTGTCTGCTTGAGCTGCTTGGCCCAGGTATCCCGCCAGGTTTCTAAGAAAAAACCGCGCTCGTCCTCAAAGGCGTCCAGCTCAAGCTGCACAAGATCCGGTATTTCTGTATGGATTATTTTCATGGTAAGGTTCTCTTTGTGACGTCATTCCCGGTAATTTGCCTCAAGCCGCCCGTTTTGGCAATCTCTCATCGCCTGCTTCTCACCACATGAGTATAGGCCATAGCGGGCATCGTGCAAGATAAAAAAAAATCGGACGAATTCACAAACTATAACGCGCACAATGTAATATTTTTTCTTCCTAGTCTCACAAGACACTTTAGCGCATCACACGCTCATCTCCGCGACAAATTCCTCTTGAAAAGCAGCAATACCGCCACCTTGTCGACAAAAAAAATTTCTTTGTTTTGCCCTAAAGCCCTATGGGGACCTGCCGATAAGCGAGTTACGGGGATAGTGTGATGAGTACACAGACATTTTATACGCGCCAGATGCTGCTGCAATATAGTCGGCAGCTCGTTGCGGCCAGAAGGCTCGCCCGGTATGACCAGCTACTTGGTCGCGCCCAAAGCGAGGATGCTGACGCTGCACGAGCTAAACGGCAGGCTATGGTGCAACGAATATCTCGTGAGATTATGGAAAATCTCATATTCTCCGGCTCGGAAAATCCCATAGTTTCCGAAGTGAAGGAAAATCTCGCCCGTGAAGCCGGCGAGGAGTATTTGTTCCGATATCCGCCGGGAGAGCTGGATTTTCAGGTCTTCCGCAAATTGGATGATGGTGGCGAGCAGCAGCTTTCGGATGGAGAAAAGCAGATGGTTATGGGCCATCTGTGGGATGTAACCCTGCGTACGGTTGACGCAACCATGCTGTAAGGCTACGTTTGAAATACCCGTGGGTGGGCGCCGCAAGGCCCCGAAAACCCGGGAGGTGGCTATGGAAATAAAGAATACGCTGATTAGAAATGTTGATCCGTACAGGACCCAGCAGCTTGAACAGCAAGGCGGAGCGCGGTCCGGCAAAACCGCCGGGCAGGAACAGAGCGCTGCTCCCAAGGGAGATCGGGTCAGCCTTTCCCCTGCCGCCATGCTGCATCAGACCGCTCATCAGGAGGCCGTTAACGCCCCTGACGTACGGCAGCAGAAAGTCGATGCCTTGAAAGCCAAGGTGGACTCCGGCGAGTACCAGGTGGACTCCAGAAAAGTAGCTGAAAAGCTGCTTGAAAGTGAAGCCTTCCTCGCCAAGACTCTGGATACCGGCCGGGTGTAAGTCTGTTGCCGGGCGGTGTGCGCCAGCACCGTCCCGTAACAGACGGCCCTGCCGGTATTCCTCTAGGCTTGTGTAACCCGCTCTCAAAGGCGGGGTCTTTGGGCTTTGCCGAAGCCGTTCGGGAAGTGCCCCCGTTTTGTTTTGCCCCCGGTCCCGGGAGAGAAAACCATTTTTCAGGCACAGCAAAGAATACTCCTTGCCTCTACCTCACCGCGCAGGCAAGCGTTCCTCTCCGGCCTCGGCCTGGCCGTTACCGCGCTTGCGCCGCCCCCCGGTGCAGAGCCTTCCCCTTTGCCTGGCGAAGCCCCTGAAGCCTACGCCGTAAAAGCTGCCGAAGCCAAGCTCTTTGCCACATTGCCCCTTGCAGCCGACCTGCCGGAAACGTCCAGCCATCCCAAACCCGGCTTTGTCCTTGTTGCCGCAGACACAATCGTTGTCGGCAAAACAGGCATTCTCGGCAAGCCGGCAAGCCCGAAAGACGCCCTCAGAATGCTCTGCTCCCTCGCGGGAACCACCCATACTGTGATCAGCGCCTGCTCCGTACTCGCGCTGCGAGGTACAGCGGAAACAGCAAACTCTCCCGGAACAAAACGTTCCGGAGCGCTTTCAGCCAACTATTCGGCCCGACCGGATGCTCCCGGCCTCATCCCGACCAGCTTTGCCGTTTCCAGCAAAGTATCCATGTGGCAAGCCCCGGAAGCCGTGCTCCGCGCCTACGTTGACGGCGGCGAACCCATGGACAAGGCCGGGGCCTATGCCATTCAGGGCAACGGCGCGTTTTTGGTCAGCGAGGTCCAGGGTTCGTGGAGCAATGTGGTCGGCCTGCCCATGGCGGAGCTCGTTCAAGTGCTTTTACAGATGAAAGCCATTGCCCCTGTGGCAAAAGAGCGCTAAAATACAGCGAATGTCTGTGCGGCGGGCGTGTTGCGAGCTTTTGTATCCTTCCGCATTCCATACCGCACTGCGATACCCCCTACGGAGTTCTTATGCCGGTTCCCTTTTCCCTTCACTTCGCCAGGGTCTGGCTGGCCGGAACAAGCCCGAAAGCGCCGGGGACCTGCGGCTCCTTCGTCGCCTTACTTTTGGCCCCGCTTGTTTTTATGCCCCTGCCCATACCTCTGCGTGTGCTGCTGCTCGTTGCCCTTCTGGCCGCAGGAACCTGGGCCTGCGGTGAAGCCGAAAAACTGCTCGGCAAAAAAGACCCCTCGGAAGTCGTCATTGATGAAGTGTTCGGCCAGTGGCTCACCCTGCTCCCCTTCGCCTCTCTCGGCTTGTGGGGCTACCTTGCCGCCTTTGCCCTGTTCAGGCTGTTCGATATCACCAAGCCCTGGCCCGTGCGCCAGCTGGAGGATATCGGCGGCGGCTTCGGCATCATGATAGACGACGGCGCGGCCGGTCTGTACGCCATGGCCTGTCTGGGTCTGCTGCTTGCTTTCTTTGGCTAGGGCAGTGCGCCATTTCCCGCGTCTCCCCGGCCCTTCCCAACACCTCTCAACCCCGGGCCTGTTCCATGAGCGATTCTTCCCGGCGCTGGATTCTTCACCTTGACATGGACGCGTTTTTTGCCTCGGTGGAGCAGCTTGACAACCCGGAATACCGGGGCAAGCCGGTTATCATCGGCGGAGAGGAGCGCGGGGTTGTTTCCACTGCCTCGTATGAGGCCCGCCGTTTTGGCGTCCATTCGGCCATGCCCATGTTCCAGGCGAGGAAGCTGTGCCCTCATGGCATTTTTATTCGTGGAAGGATGCACCGCTATGCGGAGAAGTCGCAGGAGGTCATGCAGTTGCTGGAATCTTTTTCGCCGCTGGTGGAAAAAGCGTCCATTGATGAAGCCTATCTGGACGCAAGCGGGCTGGAGCGGGTATTCGGCTCTGTGGAAAATATGGCCCGCGCCCTTATGCAAAGCGTGGCGGACAACATCGGGCTTACCTGTTCCGTGGGTCTTGCCCCGGTAAAGTTTTTAGCCAAAATTGCTTCCGATATGCACAAACCCGCAGGCCTGACCATTCTGTCCCACGACGAAGTGGCGGATTTTTTAC
Organism: Desulfovibrio sp. OttesenSCG-928-G15; assembly: GCA_030266525.1. The sequence continues at coordinate 7,995 of JAJDIC010000014.1, forward strand.
TGCGGTTGCCTGTTGGCAAAATCCCCGGAGTCGGGCCGCGGATGCGCCAAAGCCTGGACTTGCTCGGCACGAAAACAGCCGGTGACGTGCAGCGCTATCCGAGAAGTTTTTGGGAAGGCAAATTCGGCAAGGCGGGAGGCGCCCTTTTTGAGCGGGCGCACGGCATTGACGAGCGCGAAGTGCAGCCCTGGCACGACCCCAAGTCGGAAAGCGCGGAAAACACCTTCAGCAAAGACATACACTCGATTCAGGAATTGTCGGAGTGGCTGCTGCGCCAGTCGGAGCGGGTAGGTAAAAGTTTGCGCAAACAGGGCCTTTGCGGGCGTACCATCACCCTGAAAATCAAATACGCCGACTTCACCCAGAAAACTCGCAGCAAAACCCTGAAACAGTCCACCAACATAACCAGGCTGATCTACGATACAGCCATGGAACTGCTGCAAGAAAAACCCTTGGAAGGGCCGCTCAGGCTGATCGGAGTGGGCGTTTCGCATTTCGGCAAAGACGCGGTGCAACTCACGCTCCTGCCGAATGCAGAAGACCGGAGCCTGGCCCGCGAAGCCGCCCTTGATGAAGTCATGGACTCCTTGAGGGACAAGTTCGGCAATACTGCTGTCATGCGCGGCAAGCTCTTTGCCGGCAAAAAAGACGGGGATACGAAATAGGGCAAGATTGGCCTTTGATTGCCCCCGGCTGGCGGGAATAATTCTTCCCCTGCCCCTTTATCGGGGTTGCGCTGTGGCCCGGGGCTGGTATGCGCCGGGCCTGGTTGTGGGCCGGGCGGACGGCTCCGGCGGGTTGGCCTGGCGGTTTGGGACTGTTGGCAACGCAAAAGGCGCGGGTTTTGGCCCGCGCCTTTTGTAGTATATGGAGCTGCTGATCGTGCGATTTATTTAACTTCGACTTCAGCGCCAGCTTCAACAAGCTGCTTCTTGGCGTCTTCGGCCTTGTCCTTGGCCACAGCTTCGAGCAGGGAAGAGGGAGCGCCGTCAACTTTGTCCTTGGCTTCCTTGAGGCCAAGGCCGGTAAGGGCGCGCACAACCTTGATGACCGCAATCTTGTTGGCGCCAGCGCCTTTGAGAATTACGTCAAACTCGGTCTTTTCTTCTTCAGCCGGAGCGGCAGCGCCAGCAGCGGGCATGGCCACCATGGCAGCAGCGGGGGCAGCGGCAGATACGCCGAACTTCTCTTCGAGTTCCTTGATGAACTCGGAAAGTTCAAGCACGGTCATGTTAGCGATAAAATCAACAACTTGTTCTTTGGTAACAGACATGGAAATTCTCCTTTACGTTCTTTGGCTTGGCGCGCCCGCAAGAGCAGGCGCAGGTGCGCTACGCAGCTTTCTTCTCTTCGATAGCTTTGAGGGCGTAGAGCATACCGCGAATAATGTTTGCAAACAGTGACACAAAGTTTGTCGGCACAGCGTTCATTGTGCCAAGGGTCTGGGCGAGCAGTTCGTTTTTGCCGGGAAGCTTGGCGAGAGCGCCAATCTGTTCGGCGGAAAGGAACTTGCCTTCCAGGCTGCCATGACGAATTTCGAACTTTTTGCTGCCTTTGGCAAAATCCGACATCGCTTTGGCAACAGCCACAGGGTCTTGCAGCCCAAGGGCAATAGCGCAGTTTTCGCGGAAGTGATCTTTGATGACATCGTGCGCACCGCCATCAAAGGCAATGCGGGCAAGGGTGTTCTTCACGACAAGCAGCTCACCGCCGCATTCGCGAAGCTTTACCCTAAGGCGCGTCATCTCTTCCACCGGCATACCCTTGAAGTCCGCGACCACAGTGATGGAAGCCTGCTCGGCTGCCGCTTTGATTTTTTCAATCACTGCGGCTTTTTCTGTTCTGTTCACGCGACTCTCCTGGAGTTGCAGGTTGCTATGTGTGCGAAGTTGCAGACACATACAACCCTTTTTGCTGGTGGAAATGAGAGCCAAAGAGATAGTCTCGGCCGGGCTTATCGGGCTTGCGCCTCGCCGGCTGTCTATGACTCAGATTTCCAGGTCCTCTAGCCAATGGGAGGAAATATCCACCCAATTCGAAAGAATACACCTAGCAGTACAATGTTACGCTCAATGCCGCCCGAATGAGGGGTCCGGGGAAAAGCCTTTCCCTGGTGGAGTATGGGGCAAAGCCCCAGCCGCCGGAGGCATACGATTGTAAAATCGTGATATTAGGCAGTAGTTCCTTCAATAAACTTGCGGATAACCGTGGGGTCAACCTTGAAGCCAGGCCCCATGGTGGTGGAAACGGCCATGGCCTTCATGTAGGTGCCTTTTGCGGCAGAAGGCTTCAAGCGGTTCACTTCGGACAGCAGGGCACGCAGGTTGTCCAGAATTTTTTCGGAACCGAAAGAGACTTTGCCGAGCGGCGCATGCAGCACCCCGGCTTTGTCTACCTTGAATTCCACACGGCCCGCCTTGATTTCATTGACCGCACCGGCAACATCGAAAGTAACCGTGCCGGTTTTGGCGTTGGGCATAAGGCCGCGCGGGCCGAGAACCCGGCCTATCTGGCCGACCAGGGCCATCACATCAGGGGTGGCAATGGCTGCGTCAAAGTCGAGAAAGCCTTCTTTCACTTTGGCAACCAGGTCTTCGCCGCCAACAATGTCGGCTCCGGCAGCCTTGGCTTCGGCTTCCTTTTCCCCTTTGCAAAAAACAGCCACGCGCACGGTCTTTCCAAGGCCATGCGGCAGCGGACAAGCGCCGCGCACCATTTGATCGGAATATTTAGGCTCAACGCCGAGGCCGAGAGCGACATCAACGGTTTCGTCAAATTTGGCGAAGGAAGTTGCAAGCGACTTTGCCACAGCGTCTTCCACAGAAAGCTTTAATTGCATATCCGCGCCTTCAATGGCTTTGCGGAATTTTTTTCCATGTTTGGGCATGGTATACCTCTATCCTGATCGTTTGAATCTCCTGCCGATTTACATTTCATGCAACATGAAACCACGGCAGTACGCGTGATTAAACGCTATTTTACCTCAAGCCCCATGCTGCGCGCCGTTCCAAGAATGGAGCGCACGGCGGCGTCCATGTCTTTTGCGGTGAGGTCCTGCATCTTGAGCTTGGCAATCTCTTCCACCTGCTGCATGGAAATGACGCCTACCTTGTTCCGGTTCGGCTCTCCCGAGCCTTTTTCAATCTTGGCTGACTTCATGAGCAGCACGGCAGCGGGAGGGGTTTTGGTGATAAAGGAAAAGGAACGGTCATGATACACCGTGATAACCACGGGTATTACCATGCCTTTTTCATCACTGGTTTTGGCGTTAAAGGCTTTGCAGAACTCCATGATGTTCAGGCCGTGCTGACCGAGCGCCGGACCGACTGGGGGGGAGGGGTTAGCCGCTCCGCCGGGAATCTGCAATTTGATTTTTGCAACTTCTTTCTTGGCCATTTGAGTATTCCTTTATGGGTAGCCCGCTTTCGCGAATGAAAGCAGCGCCCCCTGAATTATCCTTTGGAAACCTGAACGAAATCCAACTCGACAGGCGTTTGCCGACCGAAGATGGAAACTGAAACACGCAGTTTGCCCTTGTCATAGTTAACGTCTTCGACGACACCGTTAAAGCCGCCGAACGGTCCGTCAATAACCCTGACTTCGTCGCCGCGTTCAAAGTTGAACTTGGGCCTGGGCTGCTCCTGACGTGTTTCCATAAGAGTGCGGATACGTTCCGCTTCAGAATCACGCATGGGGGTAGGACGGTTTTTGCCGCCCACAAAGCCCGTGACTTTGGGTATGGACTGCACAAGATGCCAGGAAAAATCGTTCATCTCCATGCGAATCATCACATAACCGGGATAAAACTTGCGGGTGAAGGTCTTTTTTTCACCGCGAACCAGTTCAATGACCTTTTCGGTGGGAATAACGACTTCCTTGATATATCCCTTGTCCTGCTCCGTGCGGATCATTTCCGTGATGGTCTGCTCCACCCTGTTTTCAAAACCCGAGTAGGTATGCACTATATACCAGCGGGCCTTGGGTGTGCCTTCTTCCAATATATCAGTCATTTTACCGCCCCATGGAGAGAATGGCTTCCATAATCGAGGAAAGCAGAAGATCCGCAAGTCCCAAGAATATGCACATGACCACCACCAGGACAAGAACGGCAAAAGCGGTAACTTTTGTTTCCTTGGCTGTGGGCCAGGAAACTTTGGCAAGTTCCGTTCTGGAATCTTCAAAGTACTTGGTAAGTGACTGTATTTTGGAAGGACTGGCCGCAGCAACAGCGCCGCCCTGGGGCTGCCCTTTTGTCTGCGGGCCTGTCTTGACCTGATTTTTCTGTTTGGTGGCCATCAGCAATGCACCTTACTTTCGCTCCCATGGTCCAGACATCAATATGCTCCGGAATTATTGCCCGTCTTCATTTTTTTTGCGGACAAAACTTCGTCCTAATGCAGACGGTGGCGGCAAAAGAAAAACCTCTTTTGCAAAGCCCGAAATCAATTCGCAATGCACCAGCGGGGAGGCGTGAGATATGCGGTTATCAGACCGCATGGCAAACACATTGGAAGCTCCCAATATGCTGCCTTGTCGGCAAATAATGGCAGGGCAGGAGGGATTCGAACCCCCAACATGCGGTTTTGGAGACCGCCGCTCTAGCCGTTGGAGCTACTGCCCTGTATATGCACCGGCAATCATTTTCACGCTGCAAACGTATTGGGTTACGTAGTGCGCGTCTTCCCCGCCGCCCGTCCAGAGCGATTCACGCTCAAACAATCGCGTAGCAGCGAGCCAGGCTCGCCTGCGCCTCTTTGGCGGCAAGAATTTGAAAACAAATTCTTGCCGCATTGCCTGTGTGAAGCGCTCCTGGACGGCGGGAAAAATGTTCGCCAGTCTCTACTTGGTTTCGCGATGCAGCGTCATTTTTTTGTCCCAGGGACAAAACTTTTTCAGCTCCATGCGGCCTGTAGTGTTTTTCTTGTTCTTGCTCGTAGCGTAGTTACGCCTTTTGCACTCTGTGCAGGCGAGCAGTATGTTGATGCGCATGAGTTACTCCAGAATTTCGGAGACAACGCCCGCGCCAACGGTGCGGCCACCTTCGCGAATAGCGAAGCGAAGGCCCTGTTCCATGGCGATGGGGGCGATAAGTTCCACGATAAAGGTGGCGTTATCGCCGGGAATTACCATTTCCACGCCTTCTTCAAGAGCAATGATGCCGGTGATGTCGGTGGTACGGAAATAGAACTGCGGGCGGTAGCCGGTGAAGAACGGCGTGTGACGGCCGCCTTCTTCCTTGGAGAGAACGTACACTTCGGCCTTGAACTTCTTGTGCGGAGTGATGGACTTGGGAGCGGCAAGAACCTGACCGCGCTCAACGTCGTCACGCTTGATGCCGCGAAGCAGGGCGCCGATGTTGTCGCCGGCCTGGCCCTGGTCAAGAAGCTTGCGGAACATTTCAACGCCGGTGCAGGTGGTTTTCATGGTATCCTTGATACCAACGATTTCCACTTCTTCGCCCACTTTGATTACGCCACGCTCCACACGACCGGTAACAACGGTGCCGCGACCGGAAATGGAGAACACGTCTTCGATGGGCATGAGGAAGGGCTTGTCAACTTCGCGCTGCGGCTCAGGAATGTAGCTGTCGCAAGCGTCGAGAAGGTCAAGAATGCACTTGGCTTCAGCAGCGTCCGGGCTGTCGGCTTCAAGAGCCTTCAGGGCAGAACCGCGAATCACGGGCACGTCGTCGCCGGGGAAGCCGTAGAGGGACAGAAGTTCGCGAACTTCCATTTCCACGAGTTCGAGCAACTCTTCGTCGTCCACCATGTCGCACTTGTTGAGGAACACAACCAGGCTGGGCACGCCGACCTGACGGGCGAGCAGGATGTGCTCACGGGTCTGGGGCATGGGGCCGTCAGTAGCCGCAACAACGATGATGCCGCCGTCCATCTGGGCCGCGCCGGTAATCATGTTCTTGATGTAGTCGGCGTGACCGGGGCAGTCAACGTGCGCATAGTGACGCTTGTCGGTCTCGTACTCAACGTGCGAGGTAGCGATGGTGATGCCGCGTTCTTTTTCTTCCGGCGCCTTGTCGATTGAAGAATAATCAACAAAGCTGCCGCCGCCCTTCATGGAGGCGATTTTGGTGATAGCCGCGGTGAGAGTGGTTTTGCCGTGGTCAATGTGACCTACGGTGCCAATGTTTACGTGAGGCTTTGTGCGCTCAAATTTTTCCTTACCCATGGTGGTCTCCCTAACTGACTTTTATGAGCTTATTCATTGTCCGGCAGTGGCCGATAACGCCGCTCGCGGTGTGCCGCAACGGGGGAGCGCCAAAAACGTTGGCGCGCAGCCACGGGCGGCGGAGCAGAAACTGCTCATCCCGCCCCTTTCCGGCCAAAACCGGTCAGGTGCGAGACATCCCTTAAAGTGGAGCCCACGAGCAGGATTGAACTGCTGACCTCATCCTTACCAAGGATGCGCTCTACCGACTGAGCTACGTGGGCTTGCCTATACGAATGCTGTATGGAGGGGAGAGGAACGAAGGACGTGCGTTGGAGCGGGAAACGAGACTCGAACTCGCAACCCTCAGCTTGGAAGGCTGATGCTCTAGCCATTGAGCTATTCCCGCATATCCGCCGTAGTTCCTCGGCCGGCTTTTCGCCTGCCTCCTACAGCCTTACCGTTTATGCTGGTGGTGGGGGGTGGATTTGAACCACCGAAGTCGTTGACGACAGATTTACAGTCTGTTCCCTTTGGCCACTCGGGAACCCCACCACATGGAGCTGGCGATGGGACTCGAACCCGCAACCTGCTGATTACAAATCAGCTGCTCTGCCAGTTGAGCTACGCCAGCAACGAATCTGAGCTAATACGTTCCCTTTTGCAAAAAGGCAAGAAAAAAATGCCGTTTCCAACAAAAAAAGAACGCATTCGCATCAGGACATTGCTACAAAAAGCTGCCCGTAAACGCGGCAAGGCTCATGCCGCGCTCGGGAAGCAAGGTAATATAGCCAGAGGGGTAAAATTGTCAATGCAAGAGTTTGTTCCGTGCGGACAGTGCTAAAAAAGCACAGCCGCTTCTCCTGAAAAGCGGCTGTGCTTGTGCGGTGTGCGTTTTGCAGCACAATTGCGAAACATGAGCTTCGTAAGGGATGAGCCTGCTCAGGCCCGGGCGCTGCCGGGGGAAAAGACCACTACCCAAGTTTCTTAGCCGGCAAAGGCTCCTGCCGCTACCGGGCCGCGCATTGTGCGCATGGGGCCGGCATTATCCAGCACCAAAGAATCGCCCAGGTTCACTTCCGTCAGACAGGAAGAGGCGTTGTCCGCCACATGCCTGAGGAAGCGGTTGTTCAGGGCATGACCGGAGCAATGCACTACGAAGCTGCCTTGCAGGGGCAGGGGAAGCATGGACATATCGCCAACAAAATCAAGCAGTTTATGGCGTACAAACTCGTCCGCATAGCGAAGCCCCTCTTCATTGAGAACACCCGTATCGCTGAGCGCAATGGCGTTATCCAGGCTACCGCCAAGGGCCAGGCCACGCTCCTGCAACATCTGGACATCACGCGCAAAACCAAAGGTGCGAGCCGCCGCAATCCGGGCGAAGGACGAGGGGGTGACATCCAGAACCATACGCTGGCGGCCTATGGACGGATGGGGAAAATCAATGACGCAGTCCACCCGGAAGCCGTCGTAAGGACGGGCTACAATGGATTTGCCTTCTTCGGCGAAATGCACGGTTCTGGCGATGCGCAGCACCCGGCGGTAGCGTTGCTGGTAGCGGATTCCCGCTTCCTGCAACAGGCTGACAAAAGGCTCGGCGCTGCCGTCCATTATCGGAATTTCACCGCCCTTGGCTTCCACATGCACATTGTCTATGCCAAGGCCGCGCAGAGCGGCAAGCAGATGCTCAACAGTGGATACGCTGGCATTGCCACGGCCAAGAGTAGTAGCCAGACCGGTAGCGATAACCGCGTCAGGGGTAGGAAAAATATCAACCACACCGTGAGGGCCGGGAACGTGAAACACAATGCCCGTATCTTCAGCGGCAGGGCGCAGAACAAGGCGAACCATCTTGCCGCCGTGCAGCCCGATTCCCTCGCATTCGATACGCCGTTTGATAGTTGTCTGTAACATGGTGCCTCCTGGCTGCAAGCAGTAAAGCAACTTTTGTGCCAAGAAGTGCGCGGCTGTAACACACTGGAATAGCAACTATTTTTAAATCACGCAAAAGTCTAGAGTCTGTGTTCTTTTCCGCACACTGTGTTTTTTAGGCCACGGTTTTTTGGTACGTAGAAGAAAAGCACACTTCCGATCTGAACCGACCGGAGCAAAGCAACTTCGAGATCTGCCGCGTGACGGCGGGCAAAGCCCGGAGCCTGTCCGGCTCCTTCTGGCTGGACACGGGCATGGTTGTTGCCGGTTCACTGCTGTGTCGGCGATTTGCGGCACAGGGTAAGCGCACACCAGAGCGCAACAGGCCGGGCAGCCAATAAAGGCACGGCCCGCATGCGGTTGCATGTGAGCCGTGCCTTGAAAACGGCGCAAAAAGCGCCCTGCCCCTGGAGGGAAAGCCTCTGCGGCATTTTTACGGGTGATCTTTCAGCTTGTTTTGCACGTGTTCGCTGCCGCTGTGGCAGGGGGTACAGTCCATTTTGCCCTTGAGTATGGGAGAGGCGAACTTGTCCTTGTCGCCACCGTGACAATCCGGGCCGGTACAGCCTTTGCGGGTGTCGGACGCGGTAAGCGTACCTGCGAACGAGCCGCCGATTTTGGCATTCATGATTTCAACGGTTTTCTTGGCAACGTCGGCGGTCAGGCGGGCGCAGCGTTCGCTGCGTTCCTTGCTCTGGGCCGGTATGCCGCTGGCATAGGACCATTTGCTCACAGAAATGTGGCACAACACAGACTCTGCCACGGAAGTGGGCAGTTCCTTGGTGGGCAGGCCGACCTGCAAGTCTTTGGCGGGCTGGAAAATGGGGAAGGCCGTGGTTTCATACCAGCGGAACAGCTCGTCCACCATGGGGTCGCGCTCTTTGCGCCCCCAGAACAGGGAAAGGGCCGACACCGCGCCAAGCAGCGCGCCGCACAGGGTGCCCCACTCGGAAACGCCGCTTTTGCCCATTTCCATCATGGAGTAAGGAAAGCTTTTATAGGGATCGCCAAACTTGTTGCCCATGGTCCCGACGATGGAATAGAACACGCCGTAACCACAGCCAAAGCCCTTGTAATAAAAACGCTCATGCGCGATGGGCGTAATTTCGGCGACATCAAGGGTTTGCGGTTTCCAGGAAAAGGGTTCTTCCTCTACCGGCATTCCCGCGTTTACCGGACCGGCAAAATTGCCCAAAGCGCCCGCACCGACGCCTACTGCCACTGCCCCGCCCATAAACCCGAGCATCTGTCTGCGGTTTACCTTTGTCATGGCTTCTCCTTTTATGACATGAGGGTACACAGCATTGCCGCATTGCGCCGCAATGCATATTTAAGGAAGTGCTGATTAATGAGAATTTTTGTTCACTGGCAAGGAAGACGAATTCCGGGCGGAGCGAAGTATATCAAGACATACATGAGCTTCGCACGGGATAAGCCCGCTCAGCCCCGGGCGCTGCCGGGGAACAAAAAGACCATCATTCAGTGCCACCTTAACGCTTGCATCAAGAGAGACTGCGCCGAATGTAAAATACAAACACGCGCTTTACAAGAAATACTACCGGGCGGCCTGCGCCACGACCATGCGGTCCAAACCGGCAAGATCGGGCCGCACCTCTGCGCACTGCCACGCCGGGCCTTGCAACAGGTCGCGGCAGGCATCCCCCTGACCTGCCCCTATTTCCATCAGCAGCCAGCCGCCCGGTTCCAGCAGCGCAGGGACCGTGGCGATAATGCCGGCTACGTCTTCCAGTCCGCTTTGCCGCGAATATTTTTCCTGCCCGCCGACAGCGGGCACCAGCGCGCTTTTCGGCTCATAAGCCCGTACTTCCCGGTCAAGTGAACTGTATTCTTCTTCGCTCACATAGGGCGGGTTGGCCAGAATCAATCGCAGGCTCTTGCTTCGCACAGGAAGCGCATGAAAATCAGCCCTGACAAAATGCACCGTCCGCGCCCCATGCGTTGCGGCGTTACACCGGGCAATTTCCAGCGCTCCGGCGCTCCTGTCCACTGCCAGCCCGATCCAACCCGGCAATTCCAAAGCAACGCTCACAGCCAGACAGCCGGAGCCGGTGCCAAGGTCCGCAAACAAACCGGGTGCGGCGGCATGTGCCGCACACTCACGAGCGGCGTCCACCAGCAGTTCCGTTTCCGGCCTTGGTATAAGCGTTTCCGGTGACAGGGCAAAGTTCCGTCCATAAAATTCCCTGCTACCCGTGATATAGGCCACAGGCTCCCCGTTTTCACGCCGGGCAGCGTAAGCAAAAGCCCGCTCAAGCACTTTCGCCTCAAGCGCAACATCTGGTTCCATAATGGTTTTTTTCAAAAAATCCGACCGCTCCAGCCCGAGGGCGTGAGCCAGTAACACTTCCGCCGAAAGACGCGGTGAATCGGCCCCGGCAATGGAAAGACGTTCGGCAAGAAGGCCAAGCGCCACACGGGGCACAGCCCGCTCAGGCAGGCGTTTCACTGGTTCTGGCGAAACAGAGGATTTTTTACACATACGCAGCACCTGAAAAAAAGCCGGTAATTTCTGGCAAACGCCCATTTTTTATCTGGCAACCAGAGCAGGGCATGTATACATTTTCAATGGTAAAAGGCTCTAAGGGGAGGCAGGACGTATCGCCCTGCCCCCCCTTACAAAATAGCGCAGCACTATTTGGACGCGCGCCTTGCCAGGCGGAAAAAATCAGCACTTCCCCAGACAGTGTAGTCACGAGATATCTTTTGCCCCCTGCCCGCGTTGCGTCAGAAACCCCTAAAGGTCATGGACGAAAGAGTCCTCTCCCTCCTGGTGAACCTGTAGCGCCTTGGCAGAGAACAAAAGCCAAACTCGTGACGCCAGTATCTCAAGAAAAGATTTTGCTTCGAGTTCAAGGAACCCGGCCTTTTTTCGGAGGGAGTGTACGCTTTTGGTACTCGACCGGAGAAAAAAGGCCGGGTGACGCGAAAATCGGACAAAAGACGTATTTGGAAACAGCCCCTAGATCTCGGACTGGGCTTTTAATGCTTCGGCCTGCGCGGCAGTGGTCAGGGCGTCGATAAGTTCCTGAATATCGCCTTCCATAACCTGATCCAGCTTGTACAGGGTCAGGTTGACCCGGTGGTCGGTTACGCGGCCCTGTGGAAAATTGTAGGTGCGGATGCGTTCCGAGCGATCCCCGGAGCCGACCTGGGAACGCCGGTTTTCGGCCTGCTCCGCATGCACTCGCTCCTGCTCGGCCTGCAAAAGACGCGAATACAGAACCTTGAGCGCCTTGGCCTTGTTTTTATGCTGGGACTTTTCATCCTGCATGGCCACGCAGATGCCGGTGGGAATGTGCGTAACCCGCACTGCCGAGTCAGTGGTGTTGACCGACTGGCCGCCGGGGCCGGAGGAGCGATATACGTCAAAGCGCAAATCTTCCGGGCGAATGTCCACGTCCGCCTCTTCCGCTTCGGGCATGATGGCCACGGTCGCTGCAGAAGTATGGATACGCCCCTGAGATTCCGTGGCAGGCACGCGCTGCACGCGGTGGGTCCCTGCCTCGTATTTGAAGTGGCTGTATGCCTTGTTTCCGGCGATAAGAGCGCTGATTTCCTTGTATCCACCGGCTGCGGCGTCGCTGACGCCCATGATTTCCACCCTCCAGCCGCGCGCTTCGGCGTAGCGGGTGTACATGCGAAACAGGTCTGCCGCGAACAGGGCGGCTTCTTCCCCGCCGGTTCCGGCCCGGATTTCAAGGATGATGTTTTTGTCGTCCAGCGGATCTTTGGGCAGCAAAAGGATGGTCAGTTCATGCTCAAGGGCTTCGATTTCCGGTTCCAGACTTTTGATTTCTTCCTGGGCCATGGCCTTGATGTCATTGTCGGAATCTTGCAGCAGGGAGCGGCTTTCCGCAAGTTGGGCCTTTAATTCCTTGTACTTGCGAAAAACATCCACAACCTCTTTCAAGTCCGCATGGGCCTTGGTCAGCTTGCGATAGCGGTCCTGATCGCCAAGCACTTCGGGCGAGGAAAGCTGTTGCTCCACATCTTCAAAGCGGCGTTCCAGGTTTTCCAGTTTGGCAAACATCAGATCTGCTCCAGCGGCTTTGAATCAGGGTACAGGCGCTCGTAGGTTGGGGTGGAAATAATGGCGTCGGCGTGTTCGCCAAGCGCTTCTTTGAGCGCGACCAGCCCGACTTCCAGCTGGGCGTCATCCGGCTCCCGCGTGGTCATGGTTTGTAAAAGCAGGCCCGGGCCGCGCAAGGCTGCGCCGAGCACGGGGTTTTCAAGCTTTGCCGCAGAGCGGATGGCTTCGTAAGCAATGGCGCTGATCGGCGCCATGAGCAGCAGCTTGAACACAATGATCGCACCGTGCTTGAGCACCACGTTTTCCGGCGTCCAGATGAGCATCAGCAGGGGCACGGTGAGCGCGTGTAACAAAATGGAAATGGACAGCACAAAGAGCAAAAAAGTGGTTCCGCAACGCGGGTGCAAACGGCTGTATTTTCTGGCAGATACGGTGGAAACCGGGTTTTCCCCGTTTTCGTAGGCGGCAATGGTCTTGTGCTCTGCCCCATGGTATTCAAACACGCGGCGAATGTCCGGCACAAAGGAAATGCAGGCGATATAGCCGATGAACATGGCAAACTTCAACAGGCCGTCCCACAAGTGGAACGAAAGCCCTTCCACCCCGCCGGAAATGGACAGCATGTTCAGACCGATGGTCAGAAGGTGGGGCACCACCACAAAAAGCAACATGGCAAGCCCCACGGCGATAGCCAGGGTGACAGCCAGTTGCCAGGGCTTGATCGGCTCTCCTTCCGCTTCGGCGGCAAGTTCCGCCGAAAGGTTCAGGGCCTTGATGCCGTTGATCATGGTTTCGATAAGCACAGGGAAGCCGCGTACCCAGCGGAGACGGGCCAACTCGCTTTTGAACAGGGTGGCCCAGGGGCGGGTAACGGCCACTATGCTTGCGTCCGGCTTGCGCACGGCCAATGCCAGCACGTCGCCGTTACGCATCATGATGCCTTCCATAACAGCCTGCCCGCCAACGGCCAGACTTTCACAGGAAGCATCGGCTCCCTGCCCTTCAGACGCAAAAGCGTCAAGAAAGGCAAGGAGCCGGAAGGGCAATATGCAAGCCTTGGGGCGCAACGGTCCCTCGCTTACTTTTGCAGGTTTGCGTACTTTTTACGGAAGCGATCAATACGGCCCGCAGTGTCAACAAACCGCTGCTTGCCGGTATAGAAGGGGTGGCAATGGGAGCAAATTTCCATGTGCACGCTTTCGCCCTTGGTAGAAAGCGCTTCGCTTTCATACCCGCAGGCGCAGGAAATTTTCGCAGTGAAAAGCTTGGGATGGATGTCCTTTTTCATAACCGTAATCCTTCGGTGGTCAAGGTACTATCCGGGGACTTCGGCGTTATCCGATTACCCGGGGACAGATCAGCGCTCTAACATAATCTCGCCGCCGCGCTTCGGGCAAAGCGGGAGATGGCTGACACACGAACGCAAGTCATTACGCGCTACAGGGCATTTTGACAAGGGAAAAATACGCATTGTGCGCCGCAAGTCAAGATCCGCAAGGTCTGCTACGAAAGGGATGCGGCGTTGTCCATGCGCCCGCCTTGCTCAAACGCAGCCTTGACGGCGTCTATAATATGGCCCCGCACGCCGGTCCGGTCCAGATGGTTCAGACCGGCTATGGTCATTCCGGCAGGGGAAGTGCCTTGCTCGCGCAACAGAACCGGATGCTTGCCGCTTACAGAGGCCATGCTCGCGCAGCCATCCATCAAGGCGGCGGAAATCGTCTGCGCGTCCTGCCTGGTAAGCCCCACGCTCACCCCTGCCTCGCACAGACTGTCCATGATGTGGAAAAGAAAACCGGGACCGCACCCGGCAAGGGCGGTAAACGCATTCATGTTTTTTTCATCAAATTCGATAACCGTGCCCAGGCCACTGAAGAGAGTCAGAACATCCCGTCTGTCCTCAGCCTGAACATTTTCCATGGTGCACAGGCCGAACAGGCCTTTGCCCACTTCAACCAGAATGTTCGGCATGACGCGAAAAACAGAGAAGCTGTCTGCGGTCAACGTATGCAGCTCCGCCAGAGTAACGCCTGCGGCTATGGAAACGAGCGTTCCGCCCAAAGACGATTTGGCCTCCGCTCTGAACCTGCACACGTCACGTACAACACTCGCCACCTGCTCCGGCCTGACGGCAATGATCAGAATGGCGCAATCAACAGCCAGCTCTTGGAGCGTTTTGGAAAAAACAATGCCCGGCCTGGCACGCGATCGAGCCGGGGCTTCTTTCGCATAAACCCGCAGGGAAAAAGACTTTTGAAAACTTTTCGAGCGTACCATGGCGTTGGCCAAAGCGGCACCCATGCTGCCGTAACCGATAATGCCCACAGTTTGCGAAGCCATGCTCATGCAGGCTCCTTGTAGGGGAAGCAGGAAGGCGAAGCTCCAAGACGCAGGGAAATTTTTTGCGCTGCCTGGATTAAATGCTTTTCGATATTTCGGGATGTATCCGGACTCAGCCGCACTGTGGGGGCGGAAATGCTGAGCGTGGCCGCCAGCTTGTTCTGGAAATCATAAACAGGGGTCGCTGTACAGCGTACACCCTTGAACACTTCTTCATAATCATAGGCCAGCCCGGTCAGTCTGACCTTTTCCAGTTCAACCCCGAGTTCGTGTCTGGCCTGTTCTGACGGCGCTTCGGGGAACTGCTCCTTGATCAACTGCAACACTTTATCCGCTTCCGCCTTGTCGGCAAAAGCCAGAAAAATTTTGCCCGAAGCGGATTGGAAAAGCGGAAAAGAGCTGCCGACTATCGAGTCCTGACGAAGCATCTGTGTGGTGACCTGTTTGTCCACAACCAGCATTTCCGTACCGGAAACCACACACAAGTTGACCGTTTCGTCCACAGCATCCAGAAGCTCCCGGCAATAGGGCCTGGCAATATCCACCAGGCTGGAGTGACGCAACATCCGGCTGCCTATGGAAAAAAGCTTGAAAGAAAGACAATACTCGCCGCGCTGCTTTTCCTGCACCACATACCCATTATCTTCCAGTGTCAGCAACATTCTGTGCACGGTTGTCTTGGGCATTCCCATTGCTCTGCACAACTCGGCAAGTTCCCACGACTTTCGAGTGGAAAGCGTTTCTATTAGCAGACAGGCCTTTGAAATCGCTCCGATTTCATAATACTTTCTGGGCTGGGTTAGCATGACTCATTCCTGTTATGTTATTCCGCATGTGCTTACGGGATTTGACTATGTACTCCAAGCCATCCTATTGCGCAACGCGATTTATCACGTTTCCCGTCTTTGACAACAAGGTCATGCCATCCTTGAAAACCGCAATGCATAAACCCCAGGTCAGAAACATCATAAAGAAGCCGCCCACTGCGAACAGGCAGCGCAAGCCGTCAAGCCCGCCGGAGATGACCAGAAGGTAGGCAACCATACCGGTGCTTATACCCCATACAAGCTTGAGCCGGGTGGGCGGCTCGTCGGCAATGCTCAACCCCTTTGTGGAAATGGTAGCCAGTACGGCGGTCATGGGGTCGGCCAGGGTGGCAAAGGAGATAATCGTCAATACAATAAAAAAGGCAATAGTCACCATGGGCAGGGGACATTGGCTGAACACCATAAAAACAGAAGACTCAAGCCCTTTGTCCTGCACGGTAGCCCAGATATCGAGCAGGCCGGTCCATTGCGCGTGTATGGCCGTACTGCCGAAGGTATTGATCCACAAAAACACGAAAATCGTCGGCGCAAGGATGTTGACCAGCAAAAACTGACGCACGGTCCTTCCCCTGCCAAGCCTCGCGAGGAACAGGCCGATAGGCGCGCCGTAGCCGAAAAAGGCCAGCATGAAAACAACCAGCCAGTTGGCTGACCAGGCGTCTTCGGGTTGCATGGTATTCAGGAGAGAACTGTTTACAAAAAAATGACCGATGAAATAGCCGAAAGCTTCCGTACCCATGGACAGGATAAAAAGCGTCGGCCCGACAAAAAAAATGAAAAACATCAATACAATAAACATCTTGGTGCACAGGCTCGAAAGAAACTGCATGCCCTTGCGCAGCCCCTTTACACTGGAACCTGTATAAAGACCTATAACCACGGCCCCTATGCAGCCCCACATGAGAGGCGAGCCTTCAATCCCTGTCAGGTAGGTGATGCCGCTGCCAATTTGCATGAGACCCGCGCCCATGCTGCTGGCAACCACCCCGCAGAGCGAAAAAATACACAAGCCGTGGATAATGTGCTTGGACGGCTCAAAAAATCTCTCCGGCATAACGCTGCGCAATCCTTCGGCAATAGACAAAGGACGGGCCAGGTTATAGGAGGCCAAAGCAAAGGCCAGACCGCACATGGCATAAATACAGTACTGGGCGATGGTCCAGTGCAGGACGCTTTGCGATATGGCGAAAATTCCCGCCTGACGAGAGCCGGGCTCCAGCCCCAGCACCTTGGGCGGGGACATGAAGTGGTACATGGGTTCCCCGATGCCCCAAAAAAGAATACCGATGCCGATACCGGTGCACAGGGTAATGGAGAACCACTGCCAGGTGGTGAAATTGGGCTTGGCGTCTTTTCCGCCCAGACGTATGGAGCCTATGGGAGAAAAGGCAATGCCAAAGGCTATGAAGACTATGAGGAGTGAACTGACAACGCTCATCCAGCCCCAGTACTGCGTCAGCCAGGCCTGCATGCCGTCGAGAATCTGTTTGAAATGGTCTATGTTCAAAATGCCGATGCCGATAAACAGAATCAGTATAATGAAGCTTGGATAAAAGGTTGGCCTGTCTAGAGTGTTTCGTTCAGTTTCCGTCAAATGGCTGTTCTGTTCGGACATGCTGGCTCCCTTTTCCTGCTTGTGACCTGATGTCCGGGCTTGCCCCCGCCAATCGGCGGAAGCGATGTACATGCACAAATACCAAGAATGCCGCCCGGACAGATTACTTCTTAATGCATACTCGCCCAAAAGGGCCGGGGCCTCGTGTTGATACCGGCCCCGGCCCTTACAATCAGGCAAACTCTGCAATTGCCTCCATTTCTATGAGGCAGCCTTCCACCAGACCGCCCACCTGCACGGTGGCCCTGGCCGGCTTATTACCATTCATGTATTTTGCATATACTGCGTTGAACTCGGAAAAATCATTCCAATTGACCAGGTAAACCGTTGTTTTGACCACATTGGCCATGGAAAGCCCGGCCGAATCGAGCAGCGAGGCCAGGTTTTTCATGGTCTGTTCCGTCTGGGCCGTTATATCCGTTCCGATCAGGGTATCGGACGAATCATAGGGCACCTGCCCGGAAATATACAGCATGTTGCCGCTTCTAACCGCGTGGGAGTACGGGCCGTGGGGCGGGGTGCCGTTCTTGTCGTTAATAAACTCCATGAATACCTCACTTGTTGTCAGGGGCAGTTGTCACGACGCCGCGCAATACTGCGCGGCGTCGTACATTTATCAGCACTCGCCTTCCGGGTGCAGTACGATACGGGCGTCGACGATATCAAGGCCATTTTGCGTGGCGAACACCGGGTTCAGGTCAACCTCGGCCACGTCTTTCAATTCCGTGACCATGTACGACAGCTTGGAAACAGCCTCGGTAAGGGCGGCCACATTGACCCCCTTCTTGCCGCGCACGCCTTCCAGCAGCGGATAGCCCTTGATTTCGCGGATCATACGCCCGGCTTCCGGCGCGTTGACCGGGGCCACACGGAAGGAGACATCCTTGAGTACTTCCACAAAAATGCCGCCAAGACCGAACATGATGGTCGGGCCAAAGGTCACGTCATAGCTGCTGCCGATAATGCACTCCACCCCTCCGGCCAGCATGGGGGTAACCATGACACCGTAGATTTCTGCCTTGGGATCGTAGTTTTTGGCATTGGTTATGAGGGTGTCATAAGCTTCACGGGCTTTTGCTTCGGAATCCACGTTCAGCACCACGCCGCCCGCATCGGTTTTGTGCAGGATTTCCGGGGATACGATTTTCATGACAGCCTTGCCAGCGCCGATTTCGGAAAACTGCTTGGCGGCTTCGTCGGCGGTTGTGGCCAGATCATGAGGAGGCAAGGCAAAGCCATAGGCGCGCAGTACTTCTCTGGCTTCCGTTTCCACCAGGTTCACCCTGCCCTGTGCCCTTGCCTTGCCGAAAATGGCCTGCACCTTGGCCTGCCTGTCTGCGGGCAGGGCTGGCGCCTTGGCGTCCAGTTCTTCCTTGATTTTTTCTTGCCTGGCGTTAAAACCAACCAGCGCACCCATGGCCCGCATGGCTGCATCTATGGAGCCGTATACCGGGAAACCCTTTTCCTTGATATAGGTGAGGCTCTCCGGCCACTGGGCCTGATAGATGGAATGCATGACCACCGGCTTGTCCGACTTGGCCACCCTTTCAACAAGGCTCTTGGCCACATCCATTTCAAGCTGGCGGAACTCTTCGGAAAGATCGCAATAGCCGCCATACAGGCCGACTATGACCACACCGTCCACTTCCGGATCTGCCAGCAGCACTTCGGCGCAACGGTCAAAAACCCACATATCGGCTTCCGGGGTTCCGGCAAGGTCAACCGGGTTTTTAATCGGGCAATGCGGTTTGAGAATCGCCCGCAGCTTTTCCTGGGTAGCTTCGGACAGGACAAAAGCGTCCAGACCGAAACGCTCTGCCGTATCCGTGGCCATAACGCCGTGACCGCCGCCGTCCGTAAGAATGGCTATGCGGTTGCCCTTGGGCGTTTTGCAGCGCGAAAACGCTTCCGCTACGTCCAGCAGTTCGTTGGGCGTGTCCACGCGAATGACCCCGGCCTGGTTCAGCGCGGCATCAAAAACCTTTTCGCTGCCTGCCAAAGAGCCGGTATGTGACACCGCAGCCCTGGCCCCGGCTTCGCTACGGCCTATCTTGATGGCGGCAACGGGTTTCTTGAGAGTGGTCTGACGGGCTTTTTCAAGGAAAGCGCGACCATCGTCCACCGAAGAAACGCGCAACCCTTCCATATACATCATGACTACCCGGGTGGCGTCGTCCTGCCCGAGGTATTCGACAAAGTCGGCAAAGCGCAGGTCAATCTGGTTACCTATGGTGCACCAGCTGCTGTAGCCGAGGCTTCTGGTTTTTGCGTTGAAGTTGATGTCTATGCCAAAGTTACCGCTTTGCAGCACAAGGCCCATGTGCCCTTTTTCCAAATCGATGATACTGGCGTTCAGACTGACGGGCGCACTGAACATGCCCATGCAGTTCGGCCCCATGATGCGCATGCCTGTTTTGCGGGCAATGGAGAGTATTTCCTGCTCAAGGGCCTTGCCTTCCGGGCCTGTTTCACCAAAGCCGGTGGCAACGATGATAACGGCCTTTACGCCCTTGTCGACGCATTCCTGAATGACCGGAAGGATGTATTTGGGGGCAATGCCGACAATGGCAAGGTCAACCGGGCCGGGCACGTCTGAAATGCTGGCGTAAGGCTTGTGCCCAAGAATATCTCCGGCTGCCGTTCTGGATATCAGATACAGTTCGCCGGTGAACTTGTTGTCGATCAGGCTTTTGGCCGTCCAGTAACCGTATTTCTTGGTATCAGACGATGCACCGATAAGCGCAACGCTTTTGGGTCGTAAGAGAGGGGTAAGATCAGACATGAAAAAAACCTCGTTATGGCGTTAAAACAGTTAACTGGTGCTGATAACGCCGATGGCCACATCCGGGCAGACCACGCGGCATATGTTACACTTCACGCACTTTTCCGGCGCTACCTGAATCACATAGGCGTAGCCCTGCTGGTTAAGCTCACAGCCAATGCCCAGTGTCTGCTTGGGGCAGGCGGAAACACACAGGCCGCAAGACTTGCAGCGGGCGTTCTCAATCAGATGCAGTTTGCTGGTCTTGCTCATTTGCAGGCCTCCTTTTCAGCGGCTGCCATACCCTCGTTGAGGGCGTTGAGGTTTACCTCCAGCAGAGCCGCTTTCTTTTTACCCAAAGTGTCGGTAAGCGCTGCGCTAACAGCATCAGCGCTCAACATGCCGGTGGCCTTGACGACCGCTCCAAGCATAATGATGTTGGCCACTTTGACGTTGCCCATTTTCTGGGCAAGGTCGGATACAGGAATATGCACCTGTTTCACTTCCGGCCGGGTAAGCTGCTTTTGCACCAGCGAACTGTTCACAAACAGGGTTCCGCCAGGCTTCAGGCTTTCCAGCGCGGTTTGGTAAATGCTTTCGCTCATGGCCACAGCGACATCAGCGTCCGATTCCACGATGGGGTTGCCAATGGCTTCATCAGACAAAATAACGAAGCCGGTGGAATCGCCGCCGCGTTGCTCAATGCCATAGGTCTGGGTCATGACGACCTGTTTTTTGTCCTTAATCGCGGCAAGGCAGGTAAGTTTCGCCATCAGCGCAGCACCTTGCCCGCCTGAACCCGAAAATGCGCACTTATACTTCACGGCTTTGCTCCAGTACGTTTTTGAAGACTTGCGGTTTGAAATAACCAAGCGCCTCTTTGGCCGACCAGGCATAGGCATCTGCCACGTTCATCTTGAGGCCTGTGGGACAGGGCACTATGAATTCCACAAAAGAGAATCCAAGCCCCTTCATCTGACATTCCAGGGCATTACGAACGCTCTTGGCCGCCTTCATGACGCTTTTTGCATCCACCACGGTTTCGCGTGCGAGGTAGGCCACACCGTTCATGGCCCGCATGGTTTCCGGCAAAAGCAGCGGATATCCGTGGGCATGTATGTCACGCCCCTTGGTGGTGGTCGCCGTGACCTGCCCTGCGAGGCTGGTGGGAGACATCTGACCACCTGTCATGCCGAACACGGAGTTGTTGATCATGAAACAGGTAACCGGTACGCCGCGGTTTGCGGCATGCATCACTTCCGCAAGGCCAATGGCGCTCATGTCGCCGTCGCCCTGATAGGTGAACACGATATTATCGGGCATGCCCATTTTGTAGCCGATGGCCACAGCCGGGGAGCGCCCGTGAATGGCCTCAATGGCGTCAATTTCCATATAGTGGTGAGAGAAGCCGCCGCAGCCTATGCCCACAACGGAAACAGCCCGTTCCCTGATACCAAGGCTTTCAATGGCTTCCGCGACGAGGCGAGTTACAATGCCATGACCGCAGCCGGGGCAGTAACTGAACAGCTTGTCAAACTTGAGGGTCTTTCCGTAGTAATCCGCCAGTGTCTGCATACTATTCTCCATCAAGTAATTTGCCGGCTTCACGAGTCATGTCGGCCAGGGTACACATGGGGGTGTCGCCACCGGTTTTGCCCAAAAAGCGCACCGGAACCTTGCCGTTCACGGCGAGGCGCACATCATCAACCATCTGCCCATGGTTCATTTCCACAACCAGGATGGATTTCACAGAAGCAGGAAGGTTTTCAAAAGCCTTGTTCGGGAAAGGCCAAAGGGAAATCGGGCGAATAAAGCCTACCCTCTTGCCCTTCTCGCGGAACGTGCTTACCAGGTCCTTGCACATACGTCCGTGAATGCCGAAAGCAACGACCACCACTTCGGCATCAGCTACCTGATCCTGCTCCCACAGTTGCTCGTTTTCCTGGATTTCAGCGTATTTTTTGCGCAGGCGCTCGTTCATTTCATAGCCCTGCTCGTGCGTGTAACTGCCGGTTACGAGGAAACGCTTACCGTGATCTTTTGTACCGGTGTAAGCCCAGTCGCTCGTGTCAAAGTCCGCGCTGTAGTCATGTGGCGCGTCAAAGGTGGTAGATTCGGTCATCTGGCAGGTAACCCCGTCAACGACATAGAGAACCGGGGTGCGGTACTTGTACGCCAGCTTGATGCCGTGGGGCATGAGATCTGCTATTTCCTGCCCGCAGGAAGGGGCCAGCACGATGATCCGGTAATCGCCGTGTGCGCCGCCCCTCGTGGCCTGATAATAGGTGCTCTGCGCACCGATAATGTCACCATCGCCGGGGCCGACGCGCATGGCGTCCAGCATGATGCAGGGCAACTCTGCCGCCGCCATGAAGCCAATGGCTTCCTGCATCAGCGTCATGCCCGGCCCGGAAGTGGAGGTTGCACCCAGCTTGCCGGTACACGCGTACCCCGACAGGGCGTTGGAAACCGCCAGTTCACTTTCCATCTGCACCATGCGCCCGCCGTATTCCGGCAGCTTCACTGCCGAATACTTCATCACGTCGGTTGCCGGAGTGATCGGATAGGCGAAGTGACAGCGCACGCCGCATCGGATCATGCTTTCAGCAAATGTTTCCGTATTTTTTAAAAACAGTGTTTCTTTCATTCTGCGTCCTCACTCTGTCCTGAACAGTTGATGATTATTGAACATACCATCTTAGTTCCACACTACGGAATGACGTTCCGTAAAATATGCCTTTTTTTCTCCCACCGGACAGGCCAAGGGCCGCCCGGCGGGAGAAACTCGTTTATATTTCGCCCTTGGCGTTCAGATATTCCCAAACAAAACGGCACTCTGCACCCACGGTTCGGAAGGGTTCCGGCGGCAGCCAGGTGGGTTTTTTGTCGTTCTTCAAAAACTCAAGCACGTCACTCTGCATACCGTTGGCCCATTCGGCGTGGTACATGCCCATGGTGAAAGTCTTGGCAACGCCAGCCCCTTCGCCGACGCCGGAATAGTGGATATTGCCCTTGCGCCCGAATACGGGCTTTGAGTTCATGGTCAGGTGAATCAACCCGGCCCACACATACTCAAAGTTTACATGCGAAAGGTTGGGGAAACGGTTGTTGAAGGCTCTGCGAAGCAAGCGGCGTGAGCGTCTGATGCGCTCCGGCGAGCAGGAAAACCAGGTGGGGTACATGAAGCCGTTACGCACGATGATGCGGTTGGTTTTGGTGAAACGCACCGTTGTTCCTGAAGGGTGGGCGGCGGTGGCTCCCCAGGGCTTCACATCTTTGAATTCAGAAAGTTCCTGCTCGTTCAGCTCCCTTGACATCCCCGCGAAGGAAATGACAGGACAAAATTCGTTCTTGGACAGGCTGAACTCTTCAAGCCAGGGACCGGCCGTCACAACAACAGCCTTGCAGCGAACCTGACGGCCGTTGACCAGGGTTACCGTGGGGGTCGAGCCATCATCTATGCGCAGGACGGGCGTTTCCTCAAAAACGTGCACGTTTTTGGGTAAAATCGTACATGCGCCACGAAGCACGTCAGCCGGGTTGATCAGCACGGAATCCGGGCTGTACAGGGCTTTTTTGTAGTACTTGGTACCCAGCTTGCGGGCCAGTTCATCCGACTCTATATAGGTATAGCTCTTGCCTACCTTGTCAAGATCATGCGCTTCATGTTCAAGATGCTTGATGGCACCAGGTTCGTTTGCTGCCAAGTATTTGCCGCAATCATCCCAATCGACATCCAGATTGTTGTCCGTGATGATGCTGCGTATTTTGTTGATGGACGTTTCGTACAGCTTAACGTTCCACATCTTTTCTTCAATCGTGGAAGTATCTGTTCCAAAGGCATGGGGAACGTCAATCAAGAAGCCTGCGTTTTTGCCGCTGTCGTTGTTGCCAATACGTATGGCTTCAAAAAGGGCAATTTTCGCTTCCGGATTGAGTTCCGCAAAACGCCAGGCAGCACCGAAGCCGCCATATCCCCCGCCCACGACTACAAAATCATACTGGTCGAGAATTTCTTCAGGGTCATTGAAGCGATGGTTTTTATGGGAAGAAGTTTCAAACCATCCTGAAGCGCCAAGTTCCGCCGGGAAAAGTTTAACATCACGCATCGTGATACTCCTTGGTTGTATATACCGAACTACGTTACATCGTTCCGTCTAGTAGGTAAATAAAATTGAGGCAACCCTCACCGCCCGCCACCGGGCAAGCTTGTGCCTCAAGACCGAACCGCTACGGGAGGCACGGGAACGCCGCCGACAGTCGGGGCATCATTATCCATGAACTTCTCAGACGTTTCCGGGGCCCAAAGTTGACAGACAACACCGCCAAGAAGCAAAGCGCCTATACACCCGCCAAGCGAGGCGTACACGCCGAATTGCTCGCTGACGATCGGCAGAAGAAAGGTGCCGCCAGCTGCGCCAATACGACTGATCGCAATGGTAAGTCCCACGCCGGAAGCGCGTAATTCCGTGGGGAACAACTCAGGCGGATAGGCAAATTCCAGAGCAATGGAGATGGCCAAAACCAGAGAAAGAGCCGCAAGGCAGATGAGGGCAATGGTTCCCGGCATACCCTGCCAGACTGTCATGAGAACAAGAACAGCCGCTGCACCGTAAAAAGTCCAAAGTAGAAATGCACGCCGGGATATGACATCAAGCAACCAGGTACCGACCAGCACGCCGATCATGGTAAAGACGTTATACAGAATACCGGAGGCATGGGGATTGTCTATATTGAGGGCTTTAAGAACCAGGGGCAGAAAAATGGATATGGCGAAGAAGGGCAGCACCTGGCAGGCGAAAAACACACCGGAAACCAAAGTATTGTAGCGCAGTTCCTTGCTGAAAAGGCGAAACCAGGAAACCGAAGGCGGCTGCTCTTCCTCTTCCGGCAGTCCATACTCATCACCAAGATATTTATGAATAATGGCAAGGGCTTCTTCGTTTCTTCCCTTACGCGCAAGCCAGCCCGGAGACTCTGGGGTGCCAAGGCGCATGACAAGGGTGATAAGACCGGGCACCGCAGAAGAGCAGAGAATAATCTGCCAGCTTACGTCGCCAATCCAGTTGAGAACGAAGCCAGCCAAATAGGCGATAACATAGCCAATGGTCCACAGCACCAGCAGCCAGCCAAGCACGCGGGGGCGCACTTTTCTCGGCGTCCACTCGCTCAGCAGGGAAATGCCTACTGTGTAGTCCCAGCCGATGCTCATGCCCAGTAAAAAACGGACAACCGCAAGCAGTGCGGGGTCGGTAATAAAAGCCTGGACAATGGAAAGGGCCACTGAAACAACCATGGAAGAAACAAACAGCGACCTTCTGCCCATGCGGTCGGCAAGGGATCCGATAACAAGGCTGCCAAACAGAATGCCGAACAGCGAGCCCGCACCGATGACCCCCATCCAGAAGCTGGTAAGCCCCAAGGGTTCGGCGGCATAACTGAGCGCTATGCCCACAATGCCCAGTATATACCCGCAGCAAATCATTCCCATGAACGCCCCGGCTCGCACTTTACGGTGGATGGGCGAGAAAGGTGCTTCCTCAAAACTGATGAGCTTTTGCTCTGCCATACGCCACTCCTTGTTCATTCGGTTAGCCGTGATTTGCTGTCAGGAGGCCTGACTTCTGATTGCGCAATGCGCGTTCGTGGCCGCCTTCCCATCGCCTGTGGTCCGAAACTGCAACTTGCCGGAACTTGCCAATTTGGATAAACTAACTATATTCCGAAATGCGTTACGCTGTTCCGTTTTTTAAAAACTATTCCGAATAAAAAAAGCTGTCAAGGATTTTATCAAAACTTCATCAAATAGAAAATTCAACAATCAACCAAGTGACTTAAAAGAACACGACATACTGTCCACATACCCCCCATGCATCACCGCAAACCCGAAAATATTGCGCCGGAGGGAATATGCGTTGCGAAGGATATTTGCTGATCACCAGGGATGTACGCCGCTCCCAGGCTTTTTATGAGACTGTGCTTAACGCGCAGGCGACTTTGGAGTTGGAAAAGCATGTGGTCTTCAAAGGAGGCTTTTCTTTGCTCCAGGAAGACGACTGGCGTGTTTTTTCCGAGATGAACAGCAGACCATGCTCCTATGCCCACCATACGGGGCAACTGGTTTTTGAAACCGACAACATAGCTGAATTCACACAAAAACTCGCCCGGTTTCCCGAAATAAAGCTGTTACACCCGCTCAAGGAGCTGCCATGGGGGCGAAAGGCGATACGATTTTACGATCCTGACGGGCATGTGGTGGAAGTTGGCGAAAGTATGGAGCTTGTAATCAAGAGGTTTCTCGAAAACGGCCTGAGTATCGCGGAAACAGCCCTCCGATCGGAGTTCCCGGAAGAGTATGTACGCAGATGCAAAGAGGAAATGCAGAGCGAAAAAATCAACCTCGGCACAGAAAACGAGGAAGCCGGAGAACGGTCTTGACTTTTTGTCCGGTTCATGATTTCAAAAAATAAACGGTACGGCATAACGCATTTCGGAATAGACGCAACTCATCCAGAACTGTTTACCGTCTTCACCCTTTTTTGCGAAAGGAGCTATCATGCGACTGCAACCCGTGGGATACAGCCATCTTGGTCAAGCCAATTCCGATGGAATCCGTTATGTCTGGCAGCTTGGGGAAAAAGCGCCCTTTATTGAAAGCGCGGCCTTCACGACGCGCGCCAAAATCCAGACAAGCGACATTGACAAGCGTATCTGCGCCTATACGACTTCCGTCAGTTCCGGCTGTGCCCTGACTGCGGCGCGGATTCCCTGCAAATTTTGCCGTACAGGGAACACTCTGCGTTTTTCCGGCCCCTTGAGCTCGCAGGAAATCGCTATGCAGAACGTCTTTATGGTGCTGGCCGATATGGAAAGGCTTGCCAACGCCCCCGGGGCGTGCAACCTCCGCGAATTTGCCTATATGGGCCAGGGAGAGCCCGGCTTTTCCTATACCCAGTTACGCCAAGCGGTACGCATTACCGACAAAGCCATGACATCTCTGGGGCAAAAGGTTTTTCGCCACATTCTGGCCACCTGCGGAGTTGTGGAAATGGTGGATGCGCTTATTCAGGATTTGGAGAGTGTTTTTTTCAATGGCACGCGGGTTACATTTCATTATTCCCTGCACGCCACCCAACGCCGTAATGAAGTGATGCCGATTGACTCCATTTACAGTCATAAGGAAATCATCAAGCGCCTGCCGAAAATCAGAGAGCTTACCGGGGAAAAACCCTGTGTCGGCGTCTTGATGTTCAAAGATTACTGCAACGGCGATTCTCCGAAACATTACTTTACGAATGAAGAAGAAATTGAGAGAATTACGGGGTTGCTTGATCCGCAAGTCTGTCGAATCAGCCTGTGCGAATTCAATGCCTGCGACAATGTCGGCACAAATGGCGAAGTAAGCCCCGAAGAAGCCGCCAGACTTGTCGCAAAACTTGAAGACAAGGGCTTTGAAGTGAAGCTTTTCGCCTCCTTTGGCAAGCAGGAGAATACCGCTTGTGGCCTTTTGGGCGGAACCGCCCCCGACCGGTCTAGCGACGACTCCTGCCGGAACCGCTATGAGCGCGCTTCCGCGCTGATAGAATCCGCCAGCAGTTGGAGCGATTAACGCCTCTGGCAGCATCATCTCTTTGGGAGCTGTTTCGTGCTCTTTTGCATGGCGCTTCAGAACGAATTTTGCCCAAAGGGGGAACCATGCCGAAAAGGGTAACTCATGCCGCAAGAAGAGTTGGAACGCATTCTCGAGTTCATTAGCAGGGCGGAAAACCTGAAAAATACTCTCAGGCATGCATTCACGTCACAAGGCAGGCAGGAAAGCACGGCAGAACATAGCTGGCGGCTCTGCCTGTTGCTCATGGCCTGTGCGCACCGATTCCCGAACCTACAACTCGAGAAAATGCTCAAAATCGCCATCGTGCACGATCTTGCCGAAGCGATTTGCGGCGATACGCCGGCCCCGGCCCAAGGTGAACACGAGATAAAAGCGGCAAACGAGCGCCATGCGCTCACCGAACTTGCGCAAGAACTGCCGGAAGGGGTGAAGAACGAACTCTTGCAGCTGTGGGAAGAATATGAGTGCGCAAGCTCGGGTGAGGCAAAGTGCGTCAAGGCCTTTGACAAGCTGGAAACACTGATTCAGCACAACCAGGGGCGCAACCCCCGGGATTTCGACTACGCATTCAACCTGACCTACGGCCTTGAACAGACAAATGCGAACGATACCGCCCGCCGTATGCGCAGATTTGTCGATGCCAATACAAAACGCCTTCTGGAATCAAGCCAGACAGCGTAGTCGCGAGATGTCTTTCGCCCCCCGCCCGCGTTGCGACAGAACCCCTTAAGGGTATGGACGAAAGAGCCCACGCCCTCCTGCTGAACCTGTCGCGCCTTGGCAGAGAAAAAATCCAAACTCGTGACGACACCACATCCAGGGCAAAGCCACTGTGAGATTTGCCGCTTGACGGCAAAAAATCTGCCTATTCCAACTTGTCCAACGGAGTGTAAACAAAGCCTTCACCCTCGGCCTTTACGTTGCCGACAGCGGCAAAGGGGAAGTGTTGTCCGGCGAGAGGAATGTTCCGTTCTGCGGCATAGGAGAGCACACGCTTTCGCGTGGCAGCGGTTTTTTCCTTGTCCATGTCATAGATGCTGACGATGTCCGGCCTGGGCATTTGCAGGGCAGTGGAATGCAGGAGATCGCCCACAAACAGGAGGCGCTGGTTCTTTGACTCCAGCAGATAGGCCGTGTGCCCCGGCGTATGGCCGGAGGCGTCCATGGCGGTAATATTGGACAGCACTGTGTCGCCAAAGGCAAAATGGGTAACGCGATCCTTGTACATGGCAATGAGTTTTTTGGCGAGATCCGCGTTGGCCTTGGTGGGAGCGCCATCAGCCGACGCCTCTTCACCCTGCCAGAAGTCGCTCTCTGCCTTGGCTACAAGTATCTGCGCATTGGGGAAAGCGGGTGCGCCTTCCCAGGCCAGACCGCCAATATGGTCCATGTGCATGTGGGTGAGCAGGACATGGGAAATATCTTCGGGCTTCACGCCCGCGGCGCTCAGTCCTTCCATGAGCTTGCTTTCCTGGTTGCCGAAACCCGTATCTATCAGCGCAAGCCCGCCCGGAACCCCGACCAGAAAAGCCATAAAGGAAGCCGGGGCCTTGCCTGGCTGTAAATACTGCGCGAGAAGTTCCGCGTCTGCCTCAAAAACCTCCGGCTTTGATTCCGCCAACTTGTCGGCAATGGCAAAAATCTGGAACTGCGCAAAGCTGTAGTCCGCAGGGTCAGGCTCGGCATGGGCGGTTGAGGCGAAAAAAACACACATGACAAGCGATACGATATAACGGTTCATCCAATGCTGCATGACCAAACTCCGGCGTGATGGTGAATTGATGAGGTATCGGACGCGAGCGCAAATCGCCCGTATTTTTCATACCCCGGAGCGGGCAAAATGCAAAGCCCCCCCACACACAAAGAGCTTTACCGCTTGCAGCTTTGCGGGTATGGGCATTTCCATGGCAAAGAAAGAACGCGCTGATCACCTCGTCCACGTAATGGGACTGGCCGAAAGCCGGGAGCAGGCAAAACGCCTGATTATGGCCGGGCAGGTCTGCGTACTTCGGGGCGATACCCTGTGCCGGGTGGAAAAGCCCGGCCAGCAATACAGCCCGGACGAGCGCTTTGAAATTGTCGGGCGCGAACGCTTTGTCAGCCGGGGCGCTTACAAACTGCTCACCGCTCTGGAACATTTCGCCCTGAACGTGGAAGGCATGGTCGCGCTCGACGCCGGAGCCTCCACAGGCGGCTTCACCGACTGCCTCCTGCAACACGGCGCAGCCAGAGCTTACGCGGTGGACGTGGGCAAACACCAACTGCACGAACGGCTCAGAGCGGACCCCAGGGTTCACAGCCTGGAAGGGGTAAACCTGCGCCACGCGGATGCAACCCTGCTCCCCGAAGCCGTGGACATCGTGGTCGCCGACGTGTCCTTTATCTCCCTGACCCTCATCCTGCCCCCCTGCATGCAATGGCTGAAACAAGGCGGCTTCGTCGCCGCGCTCATCAAGCCCCAGTTTGAAACCGGCCCAGGCGGCACGGAAAAAGGCATAGTCAGAGACCCGGAAATACGCCAGGCAGCAGTGGACAAGGTGCTGGACTTTGCCAGGGATGTTCTGGGACTGGAACTACGTGGGGTCGTCCCTTCCGC
>JAJDIC010000143.1 GCA_030266525.1 Desulfovibrio sp. OttesenSCG-928-G15
GGCTTTTTCATTGGGCCTACTGGACGGCAGCAATCGCCGTTGCCGGGATGCTGATTCTGTATCTGGTGCAGCGCACCGGCATGTCGCCTCTGGCCTGTTGCCGCGCTCTTCGGGTCGCCTATTTGGGCAGACGCCGGGAAACGCGAAGCAACGAAATTCAATGGCGAAAACGGTGCCGCTGGTGAGTGCCGTTTCCCATAATCCATACAGGAGATTTTATGACCAAGGAACGCAATAGTTACGGACTTTTTGACGCGCCTGTCCGATCTGCACAGAAAGAGCGCGTCACGCTTACGCAGGCGGACATCGAGCGCCAGCTTGATGCCGGGGCATTCACTATGGATCGCGATGAAGCGATCGCGGCGGGATTCATCAATCCGCAGGATGAGCCGGATACCGTCATTGTTGACGTGAGGCGGGAGGAAGCATGAGCCAGACCCCGGAAAAAAAGAACCGCTTCCAGATCAGCCGGGAAGTGCAGGAAGAATTTGTCAACGGCGTGGCCGAAACCATGCTTTCCCTGGCGCAGACGGCTGGCGAATGGAAAAAGCCCTGGACCGCCGACACGCCGATGGGAATGCCCTTTTGCGCCACGACCGGCAGGGAATACGGCGGCGCGAACATGGTCCGCCTCATGCTGACCAGTATTGTCCAGGGCTACGAAGAAGATAGGTGGATGACGTTCAAACAACTTCAGCAGCTTCAGAAAGACAATCCGGACCTGGATATGAAAATCCGCAAGGGCGAGAAGGGCGTCAAGCTTCTGCGTCCTGAAGAAATTGTTTTCACGGTCGAGGAAGACGGGCGCTGGAAATATCTTTCCCAGGAAGAAATCAAGCATTTTGCGGAACAAAAAGCACAGGGGCAGGAAACGCCCGACATTCAGCGTAAAACACTCTTTTACCCCTTTACCGTGTTCAATGCCTCACAGGTTGATGGATTCCCGCAAAAGGAACAGCCCGCTCATGCCATGACGGAAATTGAACGTAATGAATTTGTGGAGCGATTCATCGCCAGTTCCGGCATTCCCGTGGAACATCACGGCGGCGATGCAGCTTATAACCATGTCGCCGACCTTGTAAAAATGCCGTTTCCCGAACGCTTCACCGGCACGGATGAATACTACGCCACCAAGCTGCATGAGTTTTATCACGCCACAGGACACGAAACACGGGAAAACCGGCAGAACAAACAGTCGCAGACGCTCAAGGGCTACGCTTTTGAAGAAATGCGAGCCGAGATGTTCTCCATGCTGGCCGGGGCCAGGCTCAATCTGCCCATGCCGGAAAGCAATTCCGCTGCCTACATTGATCACTGGAATCAGAAATTTTCCGGCGGAGAGGTCAAAGCTGTTTTCCAGGCGGCTACGGAAGCGGCCAGGGCGCTGACCACCATGCGCCAGTTTGAATCCGGTGAACAGCCCTCTGCTCGCTGGTTCCCGAAAAGCGAGGCCTGGCCGGAGCTTGTCGCCATGCAAAAGGAACGGGATGCCGCCACAGGCGCTGCATTCAGTGATTTGCCGACTACGGCACAAAGCTTCGAACCCCTGCCGCGCTCCGCGTCGCTGTCCTTGGCTGATTCCGCTACGGCGTTTCAGGCAACGGACGATCCTGTTGCCAAGGCCCGGCTGATTCTTCAGAACCCCGATTTCCTGAGCATGGCGCTTCAACAAGATCCAAACGCCGCACGGGAATTGGCTTCACTCTGCGATTCGCTCTCGCAAACGCTGCATATGGAACTGGATGAAAAAATGCGGACGGGGCAGCCGCCCACTCCCGAACAACAAGCCACGCCGTCGCGGATGAGGATGTAGGCCATGAGATTGTTTATCGCGGAAAAACCTTCCCTTGCCCGAGCCATCGCGGATGGCCTCGGCAACGGGCGCAAAGACAACGGCTGCATCCGCTGCGGCAACGATATTGTAACCTGGTGCTTTGGGCATCTGCTGGAGCCTTGCTATCCGGAGGACTACAAGCCCGAATACGCCTCCTGGCGGCGTGAGCATTTACCGATCATCCCGCAGGCCTGGAAAAGTAAATCCAAGCCCAAGGCAGCGGCGCAACTCAAGATAATCGGCAAGCTTCTGAAAGAAGCAAAATCGGTGGTCAATGCGGGCGACCCGGATCGTGAGGGCCAGCTTCTTGTTGACGAAGTTCTGGAGCATTTTTCCTACAAAGGCCCGGTGTCCCGTATCTGGCTGGCCTCCCTGGATGACTGCTCCGTGAAAAAGGCGCTGAAGGGCATCACAGATAATGCGAAACACGCGCCGTTGCGTGATGCGGCCCGCGCCCGCCAACAAGCGGATTGGCTCATAGGCATGAACGCCACCAGAGCCATGACCATCATGGGCCGGGAAACCGGGCTGGACAGCAAAGTGTTGTCCGTGGGCCGGGTCCAGACGCCCACTCTGGCCCTGGTCGTTGCCCGTGACAGGGAAATCGCCTCTTTCGTATCATCTGATTATTTCTTGCTGAGGGCTTATCTCGCTCCTTCGACCGGGGGAGAGTTCACGGCCATGTTTGTTCCCGGTGAAGCGCAGGACGGACTTGATAGCAGCGGGCGTTTGACCGATGCCGCTATTGCCAATGCCCTGGCCGAAAACGCGAAAGGCACGGACGGCGTAATCACCGAATCCGTGCGAGAGAACAAAAACAAGGCCGCGCCGCTCCCGCATTGTCTTTCGTCCTTGCAAAAAGAAGCGTCCGCCAAACTCTCCATGAGCGCCAAGCTGGTTCTGGATACCGCGCAATCTCTGTACGAGAAGAAGTTGACCACCTACCCGCGTTCAGACTGCCGCTATCTTCCGGAAGAGCAGTTTGATGCCGCGAAGATGATTCTTGCAAATCTTTCCCTTGTCGTTGGTTTAGAATCCATCGCGTTCAAAGCTGACGCAAAGCTGAAGAGCGCAGCCTGGAACACCAAAAAGATTACAGCCCACCATGCCATTATTCCTACCGGCGAAATGCCGGGGAGCCTCACCAATACGGAATACGCCCTCTACGACCTGATTGCGACCGCCTATTGCCTGCAATTTTATCCGCCCATGCGCTACGAGGCGCAGAAAATCGTCCTCTCTATTGGCGACACACGCTGGGAAGCCAGGGGGCGGCGCATTCTTGAGGCCGGGTGGACCGTTGTTTACAGCGATAACGATGATTCCGGCGAGCAGGACAACGAACAGGAACAGGCGCTGCCTCCGGTGGAACAAGGAGATCGTGTTCATTGCCGCGATGTGCGGACATTGAAGAAAAAGACTTCGCCACCTTCCCGGTTCACGGAAGGCACTCTCATTGAAGCTATGGC
>JAJDIC010000140.1 GCA_030266525.1 Desulfovibrio sp. OttesenSCG-928-G15
TGTTTTTCCTGCTGCAACAGGTCAAGGTTGTTCAGGGCCAGCCGTGTCTCAAGCAATACCTGTTGCTGTTTGTCGGGGCGCAGGTCGTCAAAGACATGCAGTCGCAGGATTAAATCGTTGATGCTGTACATATTTTCCTCACAGGGTTACCGGGAAATCTAAGCTGGGCCTGACGCCGTTGTATGCACACAGGTCGGTGATGCCCACTTCGTCATCCGTGAACGCGGCATAGGCCCGGCAGCGACCGTTAGGGGGCGTGAACACGAAAGCTTCTGCGCCGTTATCCAAGTCGGCAAAGGGCGCATCGTCGTTTTCTTCCTGGCCTATGCACTGACCGACACGAATAGGCGTGTTGGCGACCCGGGCTATTACGGGGGTGTCGCGGCTGCCGAGCCAGTGGCGGCAGTTTTTGCAGCTGTTTTCGGGGGTGGAATTGAACATAGTAATTATCCTTTCAGAGACTATTTCCTTGCTTTGCTACACAGCACCATACCGTGCTCTACGCTACCGAGCAGGGCCGAGCCGCACCGAGCGGCAACTAGGCTGCCCGACTCGCGTCTTTTTGGACGCGCCAGCCGGTGATTACAAACTTTCCAAAGGGGCCTTTCCGGTCGGGGCGAAAATCACCCAAGCCAACCTTGCGGCCTGCGTCCTCGACTAAAAGGCGAACAAATTCAGCGGTGAACATGGTGTCGTCCACTTCAAGGGTGAAAGAGGTCTTCCAAGCGTCAAGGCGTGGGCGGTGGCACATAATGCGCCCGCCAGTAGCCGGTATAACTACACTGCGGCTGTCCACTTCAAACTCTTTGGTGTTCAAGGGGCTGACAATATCCAGAATGGAAATGCCCGCTGGAATGAGGCTGCTCTTTTGCGTAGTGACCTTGGACTTGCCGACTTTGTGAAATTTTCCAGCACAAATTAAACAAGAAAAAATGTTCGGGCCGGGGATGAAGAGATTGCCCTTTTCATCCGCGTAACACTTGGGTGTTGCCTGTTCTCGTGGGCTACCCTTGGTTCCAACAGCTACGACAGAGGTTCCAGAACTGACTTTGATTTCTGCCGCCTCCGTGAAGCGGTTCATAATCAAGGGTGTTTGCCCTTCAATCTCGACGTGAATGAGAATCATTAAAAACTCCCTGTAAGAAAAGGTGGTTATTCACTACCTTGCTATGCCTGCCCCGGCCATGCCAAGCCATGCCATGCGCCTCCTTGCAATGCAAAGCAACACTCCGGTGCGCAAAGACATGTATTACCAAAAGAAAAATTCATGCCCTTTTCCCCTGCCTTCTCTCTGGTTCGCTCCCACTTTGCGTCACTGGCATCTCGCCTCGGCTCCGCTTGGCTACTGCAAATTCTGCCGGTATTTCGGGCAACTCCTTCGCGCCTCCATGCTCCCTCACTTGCTCCGTCCTGCCGTTAAAGCTCTGCGGTTGGGCTTGGGTGGTGGTGCGTTGTTGTTGATTG
Source organism: Desulfovibrio sp. OttesenSCG-928-G15 (assembly GCA_030266525.1). Next base: position 1,465 of record JAJDIC010000140.1, read on the forward strand.
AAGCATAGCCATTTGTAGACTTCAAATCAAGCTAAAAAATCTATATTTGGAGAAATAGAAGAAAGAAAAAATCACAAAGTATAAAAAAAGCCCTCTGAAGAGGGCAAAGGGGAAGGATTATGAGAGCTATAAAAGTATCGGGTGGAGTTTATATTGATTACGAATGCACAGCTGTACAGAAAATTCAGGAAGGTGTTTTTATTCCTGTCGGATACAGGTCAAACCTAACCGATGACGAATTTAGAAAAGATCTGGACGCCTTTCTTGAAAAATGGTTTGAACAAAGCGAAGTCAGCTCTACCCCAAAACAGATTTAAGCCAATCACGCTCTGTCTTGGGCAAGAAACACTTATAGTGGCTGGGGCTTACCTCGTGAACCATAAGGCTGTCGTCTTTTTTTAAAAACTGCGCGAGGTGATCGAAAATCCTGTCCGCCGTAACCTCACTAGTGATTAGCCAAAACGAGTCAAGGCAATGTAGATAACTACCATTACTTGCTCCCTTGATTGCTCCTGCCAAGATTTCATAATCCTTTGGTAGCTTGTTATGTAAAGTATAGTTAATAGCGTATATCTTCATTTTCTCCTCCACTATAACGTTAACCATGCATATGTCATACGTTTATCTGCGCAAGCGGTCTATTGTTCTATCAAGCTCCAGAATATCTTTATCAATATCATCAAGGCGATCTTTAATGAGCGTTATGTCCAAACTGTAGTCCGGGGATTCGCATTGAAATTCAGAAACGCGAAATGCAGAATATACAGAAGCTGCTGTAGTTATGGCCCCCATTAACAAGAATAGAATTTGCACATACGCCTTCATTGAATAGACTCCGGTTTACTTTCTGCTTAGGTCTGTCCACGCCCAAACAATCCTACCAACGATGGCTCGGTCTATCTCTCCGTCAAAGTCCTGATGCAAGAAGTACGGCTCCGGCTCGTTTTCTGCCGAATTCTCCGAATAGTAATTGAGGATGGTGTTCTGCCCCTGTCCGGAGACCGACACTCTCTTTACTTTCCCGCCGCCCTCCTGGCCAGGCTCTCTAACAAGGAATATATTGCCGGGAGGAGAAAATCCGGCTGTTTCTCCCTTGTCATTCAAATCTACAAGAACCAGGTCGCCAGGATATAGTAACGGCACCATTGAGCGGGAGTTCTTGCCAATTTCTACGGCAATAAGGTTTGAACGCCTGGCAACAGAACGGAGGTTTCGATAGACCAAAACCCAGCTTAATATTTCATCTTGGGGAATAATTCCAGGTCCGGCCCCAGCTTCGCCGACCAAGGGAACCGCAAGATAATCTTCGGAGAATGGCGGCGGAGAATTTCCCCCCGCCGGAACGGTCAGGGCAGACACAAAACAGACTTCACGGCTTTGCGCTTCGGCTGGCTGCCTTGTGGATACTATTTTAAGACCTGCACTGTCTGCGAGTCGCGAAATAAGATTCAGCCACTTTTGACGGTCTCCTTGAAGCAATCGCGTCACGGTGGTTGGGTGTGTATCTGCTGCCTTTGCCAGTCGGGTTAGCTTGCCGTCAAAATCTTCAGATACAGATTTTTTCAGCCCCTCGATCAATTCTTCATAAAATGTCATGGGATCTTGTATAGACATAATAGTCTCCTTTTGGCTAGTAGCCAAATAGTAAAAGACTATTGATAAAATGTCTACACTTGGCTATCATGTCGCCATGAACATCAAATCAGACATTGACCGTTTTCTTGAGGCAAGTGGCTGGTCGCCCTATCGGCTGGCAAAAGAATCTGGCGTCAATCTTAACATCATTCGCAGGGTCCAGTTGGGGCAGAGGGATGGGGTTCACTCGTCCACACTGGCCCGCCTGGCCCCTTTTATTTACGGGGACAAATTCCCCACCACCCAGGAGCC
>JAJDIC010000141.1 GCA_030266525.1 Desulfovibrio sp. OttesenSCG-928-G15
TATCAAGGCCTGTGGCTCCTGTTCCGGGTACGCTCACACCCATGCCGTTTTTCAGCAGGTTGCCGCTTACCGCAACGTCAATCCGTTCAGGAATTTCGCCCAACACTTCCACGGCCTTGGCAGCGGCATAGGCTATGGCAATGGGCTCAGTGCAACCAAGGGCAGGCACGACCTCATGCTGTAAAATGGCGATAAACTGATCCCATTCGGGATTGTATGCGGATTCAGAATGCATGTGCGCCTCGATTGTAGCGGTAGAAGTACGCAGGTAAAAAGCCGGTCCTGCCTGTTCTATAAGTGGCTTGCGCCGACACCGGCACCGGGGTTGTGCATTACAGTATAGTAAAAACAGGCCTACTGTGAAAGAGCGTTTGTGTGAGGAAGCCATTGCGCGCGATGACAAGAGCAAAATCCCCAACAAGCTTGAGCGGATAAGAGCCATGGGCAAAGGGAACTGATAAAGGGGAACGCAGAGGAAAAAAGAAGAAAAGCACAAACCCGGCAGAAAAAAGGAGGGGAGGAAAGGAGATGGCAGGAGGAAGCAAAAAAAGCGTACATGCTACGGCGACACAAGGCGGGTGGCTGAAAAAACCAGCCGCCAGTTCGGGGTCCCAGGCGAAAACACGCCTGGAAGGCGATGCCGCCTAGTACATCCGAATATACTCGTCCAGACTGTCTGCCGTACAATTACGGCTTACCCAGAATGCGGAAGACCACACCATGAGCGCCGTGGCCTGGGTATCATCCAGGCGTTTGATTTTCGCTTCAAGAGCGCTTTTGCTGGCCCCGTGCACGGCATGCAGGTTGTTCACGTCACAAGCGTCCATCACGCGCAACAGCAAATAGGAGCCCCTGGTTGTTTCGGGCAAAAGACGTATGTCCTTGTGCGCTTCAACTATCGTTTTCAGTTCAGCCGGACTGAATGCGCCCTTGAGCGACTGAATGGCCCGGAAAAACGTATCCACCGCCCAGGGCAGAATAAATTCCGCTCCGGCGCTTTTGGTACGAAAGTAGTCTTTCAACCAGCGTTCCTGTTCTTCATTAATCCGTGCAGCTACCTGCGGCATGGCTCCTCCCAATTGTGGGTGCGCTTTTTTTTCTCTTGTACTTGGCTCGAGCCGTAAAATCAAGAGTAAATCTAGAAGGGATCTCAATTTTTTATTGTAAAAGCTTATGCCGCAATGCTTTCAAGGCCTTACACCCCTCTCTTTCCTTTTTACGGACTATGCGATAGCATCTGCCGGAATGCGCAACAATCGTGAAGGCGCATGTATTCCAGGGCAATACGCAAGGCCCTTTCGGCTTTGCGGAATATATCTCGCTGTAGTGGTTTTGAACCAGGAGAAAACTGTATGTGCGGCGTTATCGGTTACACCGGGCACAGACCCGCCGTTCCTTTTATTATTGAAGGCCTGCGCAGGCTTGAATACCGAGGCTACGACTCTTCCGGGGTCTGTTATGTGCAAAATGGAGCCATGCATGTGGTGCGGGCCGAAGGCAAACTGAAGTTGCTGGAAGACAAACTCGCAACCATGGAAGTTTCTTTGGCCACAACCGGCATGGGCCATACCCGCTGGGCCACCCACGGCGCGCCCACGGAAGAAAACGCCCACCCCCACCGCTCTTCCAAGGGTAATCTGTGCCTCATTCACAATGGTATCATTGAAAACTATCAGGAACATAAAAACGCGCTTGTCGAACTGGGGTTCGAATTTTCATCGCAAACAGACACGGAAGTTCTTGTCAACCTCATCGCCTTTGAGCGCAAAGAAGGCATGTCCGTACTTGAAGGCTTTGCCAATGCCCTGAAAAAGGCGAACGGAGCGTATGCTGTCGCCCTTATATCACCGGAAGAACCGAACACCGTATACGCGGCCCGCCACTCTGCCCCGCTGCTTCTGGGAATCGGCCAGGGGGAAAACTTTGTCGCCTCGGACATTCCCGCATTTTTACCCTACACCAGGGATGTTGTTTTTCTGGAAGACGGGGAAATTGTTCGCATCACCCCCACTACGTGGGAAGTTTTCTCTGTGGATACGCTTGCCCCGCTGTCCAAAACACCCCAACGTATCGAGTGGGACATGCAGGCTGCCCAGAAAGGCGGCTTCAAGCATTTCATGCTCAAGGAAATTTTCGAGCAGCCCAAGGCCATTTCCGACTGCTTTACCGGCAGGGCCGATATTGGCCGCCAGGACGTGAGCATTCCCGAACTGATGCAGTTCCCCCAGCCGGATCGCCTGCGCATCGTGGCATGCGGCACATCGTATAACGCCGGGCTTTGGAGCGTGCCCCTGTTTGAAGAATGGGCGGGCATTCCCACCTGTGTGGAGATTGCTTCGGAATTTCGCTACCGCAACCCCATTCTCGGCGAAAAGGAAGCTCTGCTGGTGATCAGCCAGTCGGGAGAAACCGCCGACACCCTGGCAGCGCTTCGCATCGGCAAGCAAAAAAACTGCCAGACCCTTGGTATATGCAACGCGGTGGGTTCTTCCATAGCCCGGGAAGCGGACGCGGTTATCTTTACACAGGCCGGGCCGGAAATAAGCGTTGCTTCCACCAAGGCGCTTTCCACACAGATGACCGTGCTTATGCTCATGGCCCTGCACTGGGGCAAAAGAAACGGCACCCTTGACGCCGACACCATGAAAAAGGCCCTGCGCGGACTTTTTGACTTGCCCGCGCAACTGGAAAGCATCCTTCCCTCCTTGCAGGGCGAAGCCAAGCGCCTGGCCAGGGCCCACGCCACTTGCAAGGGCATGTTCTTCCTTGGCAGAGGACAGTCGTACCCCCTTGCGCTGGAAGGCGCGCTCAAGGTGAAAGAGCTTTCCTACATTCACGCCGAAGGCTACGCTTCCGGCGAAATGAAACACGGCCCCATAGCCCTTATCGACCCGGACTTCCTGTCTTTCTTCATTGCCCCACACGATGCGCTTTTCGCCAAGTCCAAATCCAATCTGGAAGAAGTGCTCGCCCGCAGCGGCCCCGTAATCGCCCTGACCAACCCTGACAACGCCGAAATGGAACTCAAGGCCACAGAAACCTGGGTATTGCCCGAAGCCTGGGGGCCACTACACAGCTTCCTGATACTCCCGGCCCTGCAACTGTTCAGTTACGAAGCCGCCAGCTACCTCGGCAAAGACGTGGACCAGCCCCGCAACCTCGCCAAAAGCGTGACCGTGGAGTAAGTAAAGCACCTGCATACCAGGGGCATGGCGCTAAGGTCATGCCCCGCACCTTCTTTCAAAAGTGGAGCAAGGCAACCCCGTCAGCAGCCGCGTCCACCCCCTCCTCTTCCGAAAGGGAAGCGAAGCAACCCTTTC
>JAJDIC010000142.1 GCA_030266525.1 Desulfovibrio sp. OttesenSCG-928-G15
AATGGTCGAATTCCATCAGGGCTTCCAGGGCGTCCTTGAGAATATGGGTTTGCATGTCTTTGTTGTTCGGAGCGCCGGCGTTGGCACCCATGGGAACGCGCGGCGCAACATAGCGGGGAGAACCCTGCTGTTTTACCACGGGAGGAAGGGCTGCGATAATGATGGTGGGAATGCCTACTTTTTCAATTTCTCTCTGCGCAATCACGGCAGATCTATGGCAGGTTCCTCAGCCAGCGGTGAGGACGCATATGTCAACGCCCTCGTTTTTAAAGATGTTCGCCATGGCAGGCCCGGTTTCATTGCGGAATTTCTCCACGTTGCCGCCCCCGCCCATGAAGCCGACCAGGGTTTTGGCTACGGACTTGAAAAAGCCTTCGGCGGCCAGTTCGCGCAGGCGATCTATCGGCAGCATGGCGTTGATGTCTTTGTTCACGTCACTGTTGTCGTAGCCGCCGTGGGTGACCATGAGTTCGGAAGTGGGCGTGTCGCTGGGAATTTCCCGAATGGAAAAGTCACCGGCGGGATTGAAGGGGGTTTGCGACTTCAGGTGAATACCACCGGCGGTGGCAAAGCCCACGCAGCAGTCCTTCAGCGCTTTTGTCACCGGAGTCCATACCGGCGGCGGGGTTGTGGGAGCAAACACTTCGGATTGCATTCCCGGGACTGTGGTTAACGACATGATTGTCCTCCTTGGACGGTGTTCTTTATAAATTTATACAGTGGCGGCAGTTGCCGTTTCGTCTTCTGCCGGCTTCTTTACCCGGGCGTAGCTTATATAGACTTCGACCTCGTCGCCTTCCGCCATGTGCTTGTCGGTAATGATCGAACGCAGGGGTAAATGCAGCATGCCCATACGTCCTTTCAACTCGATTACAGCATTGATGTCGGTTACTTTGACCAGCCTGCCTACCAAAAGGCGCGGCATAAGTTCGTAGTCCATGGCTTGCCCCTGAGGTTAAAAGTAGCGCTTTATTTTACAAGATTGGTGTTTGCGTTGACTACTTCCTGGCTCCACTTGTTTTCCGGCGCGGAAATGGCCACCCCGGCAAGCTTGTTCTTGAGCATTTGCAGGGCCCGCACGGCTTCGATATGGGTCAGGGTGTTTTCACCCAGTTTTTCCGATTCAAAGCCACCGGCGTCCTTGTTCAATTCCACCATGGCGTCCATGTACTGGTTGCCGACAACAAGCTGGCCCTGGTAAGCCGCATAGGTTACGCCAACGGTTTTGATGCCGCGGCTGCCAAGCTGTTCGATGTGAGAGGCAAAGTCGATGTGGTTGTTGCCGAAACCTTCGGTGGTAACGATGGCCCCTTCGATGTTCATGGTGTCAGCCATGGCGCCGAGGCGTCTGGATACAAAGGTTTTTTCGTCGTTCACCTGCGGGGAGCCGACAAAGGCTACGCCGACCAGGTTGATTTCTTCGTCAGCGGCCATCAGTTCCACGATAGGCTCACGGAAATAGTGACGGGTCATTTCCTTGGATGCCGGCCCGATGCAGCACAGGGCGTGAATGCCGCCGTCGCGTACTTCGTTCACGTTCAGCACGATGGGCACGTTGCCAAGGTCCACGTTGGGACGACCGCCGGGCACGCCCGCCGGTTCCATGGGCAGAATGATGTTGTCGTGCATGGCACCCTGGCCCATGATTTCCTTGACCAGCAGAACGCGCGGGCGACCGTGGCGCTTGATCAGGTCCTTTTTCTCAACCTTGGCGGCAGAGGCAGCATCCAGGCCCTTGATAGCGTTGCGGATTTCCTGAATGATCACATCGCAGGCACCGTGCACGGCCATGGGGCCGCGGCGTTCCATGCCGGTGAGGTGCTCAAGCACGCAATGCACGCGCAGCATGATGTCGTGCTCGTCCGGGCAGCCGGGGCGACCGTAGACAATGGTTTCATCCATGAAGCCGTCGCTGGAGCCGAATTCATGCACCTGGGTCTTGCCGTCTTCGTCAATACCGGTAAGCACGACAACCATGTCGTCGAGCACGTTGGTAATGCCGCTGCCCACTTCGCCTTCCACTTTAACGGCCACAGGCACAACGTCCATGATCGTGTCGGAATAGATGTGGCGCTTGTCCGGAGTAATGATTTCGATGTCCAGCTTTTTCACCAGCGGGTACGCTTTCATGGCGTCCTTGGCGATGTCTTCACGCACGGTAAGCACGCCGCCTGCAAAGGAGGTTTCCTTGCCCTTTTTCACTTCCTTTACCGGGAAGTGACGCATTTCAAGGGTGCTCAGCACTTCGTCGCGCACTTCCACGCCCGGAGCGCCGGCTACTGCGCCAACGCCGCCGAAGGCCGGAGCCGCGCCGCCGAAGCCGCCAAGAGGAATGGTCAGGTCAAGGCCGGTAACTTGGTCTGCCTTGATGTGCAAAACGCCGCCAAAAGCGGCTGCGGCCGGGGCGGCGGCAGGGGCGGCAGCGGCGGCGGGAGCCGCGGCGGCTGCTTTGGGCGTTACGCCGTCCAGCATTTCGGCGGTAAGGCCGGTCAGGGCGTCAATGTCCTGTTTCAGGGTTGCGCCAAGAACTTCACCGATGGTCAGAATATCCGGGGTGATGTTGATCAGGCCGGAGTCCTGCAGGTCGGCGAAAATGCTCGGATCTTCCAGATCAGCGGGGGCCAGCACAGTGCCTTTGACCGTGCGGCAGCATACAACAGCCGGTTTGTCCTTCAGCTGTTCCGCATGCTCTTTGGTTATGGACATTACTTGTCTCCTTTGGAATGAGTTGAAAAATAGTGTAAGACTACTTGTTTATGGGCAAACGGCGAACCAGCGCATGCCCCACAGTACGCATGATGGTGTCTGTCTGATGGTGAACACCCATTTTCAGCTTGGGCGCAACGCCCATGACCGTGTTGGAACAGTCGCTGCAGTTGCCGATAAGCAGGGCCTCGGCCCCTTCCTTACGCATTTCAAGAATTTTTTCGGCCTGGCCGGGGCACTCGCCCGGGTTTTCGCATTTGAGCATGCCCCGCACGTCTTTGGCCTGCTTGCACTTGCGCACACTGACCACTTTTGCCCCCATATAGCCCGCGATTTCGCGCATACGATCTTCCGAACCGCCGCAGGCGCAGACCAGAAGGCCAAGGGGACGTGATTCCTTGGGGTATTCCATGGTGACAAGAATACCGCCGGTCGTTTTGACCACGGGCGAGTCAAGCGTGGTGCTCTTGCCGGTAAACGGCCCGCCCATGATGATTTCGCCGTATTTTCCGGCAATGCCGCCGCATTCCTGGATGAGCCACTCAACCCGCGCCCCGATGGGAACGTCTTTGAGCACGCGAGATTCCGTGCCCTGTCCGAGCAG
>JAJDIC010000144.1 GCA_030266525.1 Desulfovibrio sp. OttesenSCG-928-G15
TCTACAAATGTACTGCAAAATTTTCAAAGGGAGTCTGTAGATTAAATATTTGATAATGATATCGGCGGGAGTGGCTTGGGTCTATGAGCGGTAAGCGAGGTAGAAAAGTTGTTTTGATGCACGTCAAAAGCGAAACAACTTGGCAACATCGTACTGTACACCGTGCGGCGAGACAAGCTGCAAGAATACGGCATCGCCATTGGATGTCCAAGAAACTGCATACTGAGCAGGGGGGCGCGGCTCACGCATATCATATTGCTACGATGAACCATCCGGCGATAAACACTCCGGATGATTCCTGACCTAAAAAACTGATAGCCTGCATCAAATCTTCCAATGGCAAGGTTGCCCGCCAGTGTATGTTCTGTACCAATTTCATGAAAGTCGTTATCTTTGTATCATCGTACGGCGCATAGCCATCCGGCCTTGGATTATGTGTTTCTGGCTGACAGACTATAAGGTCTGGTCGCTGGCAGATGGCACGACACTTTGAGTGTAGTTTATGGGTGGGAGCAGAGTATGGATGTTTCAAAATGGCATGTATTTACGAAAATAGCTGAAGTTTTGAATGTCACGGCTGCCGCTGAACAGCTTGATATGAGCCAGTCCGGTGTCAGTTACATCATAAAATGCCTTGAGCAAGAAACGGGATTTCCGCTTTTCATCAGGCATCCGCAGGGGGTTGCCCTTACCGCTTCGGCCAGGGAGTTATTGCCTGTCATCCATAATTTTTTGAATGAAAAGGAAAAAATAGATCAGACCATTGCCCAGATAAATGGCATGACGCGCGGTACAATTCGGATAGCCTGTTATCAGAGTATCAGCATAACCTGGCTCCCTGAAATACTGCGTCAGTTTTTGCATGATTTCCCGCATATCCGTATCGATATATGGGAAGGTGGCGATGATGACGTTGAAAACGCGCTTTGCAACAATGAGGTTGATCTGGCGTTCACGAGTCTGCGCGAAAGACCCAATTGCGAGTGGATTCCGCTTGCGACGGATTATTTACAAGCGATTTTTCCAGAAGGGCATCGGCTTGCCTCCAAAGAGTGTATCCCGCTTGTCGTTTTTAAGGATGAGCCCTTCATAACCTCCCCGGATTTTTATGAGCACGATGTTAATTATTTTTTAAAAAAGCATGGTGTACAGCCAGCGAATATACTTTGCCATTCCACGGAAGCACTCTCCATTATGGCCATGGTCAGGCAAGGCCTGGGTTCCAGTCTTCTTTTCACGAGAATCATAGAAGCCGGAGGACCGCATAAGCTAGTGGTAAAACCTATTGAACCGCCAATCTTTCGGCAATTGGGAATTGTCATTGCGTCAAGAGAACGGGCATCTCCGGCGACGAAAATTTTTATTGAATATGCGGAAGATGTACTGTCGGTATTAGACCTAGTGTAATTTGTCGTTTATTGCATGGGGTTGATATGAATAGCAAAATACCCTTTTTGAAAGAAGCTCAAAAAAGGGCTGCGGACAATTTTTCTTGTGGATTGAGTTGCTCGGAAAGTGTGTATGAAGCTCTATTGTATTCCGGGGCCGTGAGTGAGCAGGATGCTCCCCGCTCCACCTGTTCACTTTGTGTGGGGTTTGCTGGCGGAATAGGGCTTAGCGGCTTTGTCTGTGGTGCTCTATCTGCTGCTGTTATGGCTGTGGGTGCCAAATTTGGACGTAAAGACCCACATATCAACATGCCTGATGCCTTGCAGCGTGAAAGAGGCAGCCGCCGCTTCAACAGCATGGTTAACCACTTCACGCTTTCCATGCAAACGGTCATGTGCGATGCGATAACAAAGCCATATCAGGACAACTGGGATGTCCCCGAGCGTAAGCTGCGTTGCGCTGAAGCTGTGGCTGCGGCGGTTGCAACAGCTTGTCTTCACTTGGCCTTGGCGGAAGAAGAAGTGGCTACGTTACCTTGGGGATACACGATTACAAAGCAAAAACAGGAACAGAGTCAATAAATAAAACGCTCCTGCCGTTCAGGCCTTCGCGGCCTGTTCCATCGTTTTTCGTTCCTCTCACGGCTGCTGAAGCATTCGCTTTGGCGGCTTTTTTTGTGGGCCATGGCGTGTATCGCATGGAGTGGGCAGATAAAGTTCTCTCAGAGTTGGGTGAGTGGAACCTATACCCGAGAGCTCCCCTTACTCGAATAGATGTCAGTATGCTTGTCAATAATGTTACTTGTTTACAATTTACCCCGTCGCCATAGATGAAATAACTACTCGTTATTACTCACATATCAAAACGCCAGATTACATCAATCACGCATTCGATTTGTTATTGTTTTGGAGAAAGGGCTACTCTTTGTTCAAAGATAAAGGGTGGTCCGCTTTCATTCGCATTGCCAGGGAATCATCATGATGTGTGCAAGCAGGCAATCGTACCATCCACAACACCAAAACTGGAGTTTGGTCATGGCAGAACAGGCACGCACAAACTATGAAGAAGCACCGCTTTTACCTTTGCACAAAAAAGTAACCCTGGGGGTCTATCTGGGGCAGATTTCTGACGGCTATACGCTGTGTGTCGTTGGTACGGCGCTTACCCTGGCCACAACCCATCTGAATCTGACCAGCTTCTGGATGGGGGCAATCGGAGCAGGAGCATTGCTGGGGATTTTATTCGGCAGCCTCTGCCTTGGACCGCTGTCTGACAAGTTCGGACGAAAGCCGCTTTTTATACTGTCCATGTTGTGCTTCTCCATCGTCACAGCCATCCAGTTTTTTATTACCGATCCTTTGATGCTGGTTATTTCGCGGTTTATGATAGGCGTTTGTATCGGCATGGACTATACGAGTAGTCCCTCGCTGTTGACGGAATGGGTTCCGAGACGCTTGAGCCCGCGTCTTCTCAGTTCCTTTCTGATTCTCTGGATGACCGGTTTTGTATTTGCTTACATTATCGGCATTGTCATGCCGGATTTTGGCGAAAACACCTGGCGCTGGATTCTTGTCTCACCTCTGCTTCCTTCGACTCTTGCATTTTTATGGCGCCTTTGCTCCGGCATTCCGGAATCTCCCCGGTGGCTTGAAAGCAAGGGACGGGCCGAAGAAGGGCAGGAGCTTATCCGCAAACATCTTGGTCCGGAATACTATATGCCAACGCACGCTGAAGCCGGGGAAGACGAAAAAACTTCCACTTCCTGGTTTCAGCTCTTCAGTAAAGACCAATGGCGCGCCTCAATGACTGCGGGGATTTTTACGCAACCCAAGTGTTTCCCTTTTTCGGGATTGGAATTTTC
>JAJDIC010000145.1 GCA_030266525.1 Desulfovibrio sp. OttesenSCG-928-G15
GCCGTCAGCGATTTTTTTCTTGGCTTCGGTTTCCAGGTTGGCAAGCAGTTCCCACACATAGTCGGCGGATTCCTTGGCGGCCTGATCAAACCACTTCCTGTCCTGCTCGGGCAGGTCCTGATAGAACTTCTCGTTGATATACAGGGAGTGGATAACCAGAATGTGGCCGGACAGGGTGATGTTCGGGGTAATTTCGTACATCTTGAGGGCAACGATATCCGCAAAGGGGCTGTCGCCGCCGTCAATCACGCCCTGGTCAAGCGCGCTGGGCACTTCGGCAAAGGGCATGGGCTGACCGCTGATTCCGCACTCCTTGGCAAAGTTGGTGTACAGCGGAATGTTGGGCACACGCAGTTTCAGACCTTTCAGGTCGTCCATGGTGTTCAGTGCTTTTTTGGAATAAAAATGACGGAAGCCCAAGGGGAAGGCGTTGAGCATGCGCATGCCGGAAGCTTCGGGGAAACCTTTGTGGATAAGCTCAAAGGTTTTGCCTTCCATGGCGCGGCGGGCATGGTCAAGGTTTTCAAAAAGCATGGGGGTTTCAAGCATGGCCATGGCCGGGTGCAGAGCGGAAGTCTGGGTGCCGGTGGCGCACATTTGAATGGTACCGCGGCGGGTGCTGGCGATGTAGGCGTCTTCCTTGCCGAGTTGGCTGTTGGGGAATACCTGGGTTTCATATTTGCCGTTGGAAAGCTTGGCCAGAATTTCACCGAATTTGTGCATCCCCAACGTTTCGGGTTCACCTTCGGGTTTCATACCGGCTATTTTGATCACAACATCCGCTGCCGGGGCCTGGCTGACAAAGCCCACGGAAAAGATTGCAAGGGCGAGAAAAAAAATGCCAAGTCTTTTCATGGATAAGCTCCTTAAACAAAGTGTTGATACCAGAGCATTTTCGGGATGAAAGCGCTCTGGCTGCCAGCGGCTTACGCTGGTCGCGCTCCCACGGGCGGGACAGGCGAAATATTGCCGTCAGTTCCGGGTGAAACGCAGTACACGCACACGCCATACAACGGAACCTCAAGGTCCCTGAAGAAACTCCATAACATCCAAGTCGTACCTAAAAAAAAAGGAAAAAGAAAGAGCTTGACCATAAAAAAAAGGACACACCGGATGCAAAACTGTCGCGCTGTCCGGGGTTCCTTTTTCGCCTTACACCCCGGCCAGCAGCGCAAGCTGGGCGATGCTGTCTTCAAAGGAGACCGCGTCGGTGATGTCCTGGCGCAAAAAGGCGTTGGTCAGGGGAAGGGTTTCAATGGCCTTGTCGATTTCCTGGTTGGAGCCGTGGGCGTAAGCGCCGATGTTGATCATGTCTTCTACCCGTTTGTAGGCCGCCATGCGGGAGAGGACCGTGCGCCCGGCGAGGATGCTTTCCTTGGAAACGATATCCGCGCGGACACGGCTGATGGAGCGCAGAACATCTATGGCCGGAAAATGCCCCTGGTCGGCGAGCTCGCGGGTCAGCACTATGTGGCCGTCAAGGATGGAGCGAACAGCGTCGGCAATGGGCTCGTTGAAGTCGTCGCCGTCTACAAGTACGGTATAGATGCCGGTAATCGAGCCGAGTTCGTTGCGGCCGGTGCGCTCCAGAAGTTTGGGTAACTGGGCGAATACCGAAGGGGTGTAGCCTTTGGTGGTGGGCGGCTCCCCCACCGCCAGGCCGATTTCGCGCGAGGCCATGGCAAAGCGGGTTACAGAGTCCATCATGAACAGCACGTCCAGGCCCTGGTCCCGGTAGTATTCCGCAATGGCCGTGGCCGCGTATGCCGCCCGCATACGAATAAGCGGAGACTGATCAGACGTGGCGATTACCAGAACCGAGCGGGCCATGCCTTCCGGCCCGAGGTCCTTTTCCATAAATTCCAACACTTCGCGTCCGCGCTCGCCTATCAGGGCGATCACGTTGATGTCTGCCTTGGTGTAGCGGGCCATCATACCCATAAGAGTGGATTTGCCCACGCCCGAACCGGCCATGATGCCCACGCGCTGCCCTTTGCCCAGGGTGAGCAGGGAGTTGACAGAGCGCACCCCCACGTCCAGCGGTTCGCAAATGCGCGGCCGGGAAAGCGGGGAAGGAGGGTCCGCATACAGGGGGACCATATCCGGCAGATTGAGCGGAGGGCCGGCTTCCAGCGGTTCGCCAAAGGCGTTGAAGGCCCTGCCGAGCAGATCCGGGCCGACCGGGAAAAAGGGCGGCAGGCTTGAGTTACGCACCAGGCTCCCCGGCTGCACCCCGCGAAGGTCCGCATAGGGCATGAACAACAGATTGCCCTCGCGAAAGCCCACCACCTCAACAGCGACAGTATCGGCCTCTACAGGCCGGTTTCTCCCCGTCTCCTTGGGGGCTTCCGGCAAGATATGACACAGGGAGCCGAGCGGAGCGCGAATGCCCGAGCCTTCGGCCACAAGGCCCACGACCTTGGTCACCTTGCCGTAGGAAGTGATGGGGCTGAGTGATTCGAGAATTTGCAGGGTGCTGCGCGGGTTGGGGCTCATTGACACTCCAAAGTCGCCATATGCGCGTTATCGGAAAAAAGCTTACTCCGGCTGCTGCGAAGATGGGACAACGGCCCCGGCAGGCTGCTGCGGAACAACAGATTGCGGCGGCTCGTCAGGCTGGGGCGCTACGGCAGCAGCAGGCTGTGACGCCACGGTAGCGGCGGCTGGCGGGGGCGCGGTCTGGACCTGTTCTTCCACTTCCGCGTCAGGGTTTTGCGGCAGGGTCAGCCGCTCCAGAACTTCATCCACAGCGGCAATTCTGGCTTCCAAACGTCCTTCGGCCAGGGAAGATTCACTCTCCACCACCATGCCGCCCGGGGTTATGGACGAGTCAGACTTTACCCGCCAGCTTCGCACATCGTCAAAGCGATCCCTGGTCAGGCTGATGATATCGTTAATGACCGGCTCGTCATCGGGATTCACGCGGACAACAAGCTCCCGGCGTTTTTCAAGCAGGCCCACCGCTTCCACGACCAGCCCTTCCAGCACTTCCTTGCGGTGTTCGGAAATTTCCTTGGCAATGGCCCGTTGTACGGCAAGGCGGACAACCCCGACAACATCTTCGCGCCATTGCTCAAAAATATGCGGCCCCTGTTCCTGCAAGGTGCGCAGCACTGCGGACACAGAGTCGGCCATGGCGTTACGAAAGTCGTTCAGTTCTTCCTGTGCGGCTTCCAGCCCTTTTTCATACCCTTGCTGCTCGGCCTGGGCGC
>JAJDIC010000146.1 GCA_030266525.1 Desulfovibrio sp. OttesenSCG-928-G15
CTGTGCCACAGGACGCTTGTTGTGCTTTAATGTTGGCCCCGGCCTACGTTCCCACACTTAAAAATGCAGTATCATCGGCGATGAAGGGCTTAACTTCCGGGTTCGGAATGGAGCCGGGTGTACCCCCTTCTCCATGGGAGCCAACAAATCGTTCAACCGCTTGGGGGTTTATTTCCGGCAGGATGCGCCTGACGGGGGAAAGCCCCAAACGAATTGTCAATTGAAGGGAAGGCAAAGGAAAGTTGGGAAAAAAGTAAAGCAAGTTTTCGTCCTGTTAGTACCGGTAAGCTGAACATGTCGCCATGCTTACACCCCCGGCCTATCAACCTTGTCGTCTACAAGGGGACTTTCGTATTGCTACAAGGATATCTTATCTTGAGGCAGGCTTCCCGCTTAGATGCTTTCAGCGGTTATCCCTTCCGAACGTGGCTATCCTGCTATGCCGTTGGCACGACAACAGGCCCACCAGTGGTTCGTCCATCCCGGTCCTCTCGTACTAGGGACAGGCCCTCTCAAATATCCCACGCCCACAGCAGATAGGGACCAAACTGTCTCACGACGTTTTAAACCCAGCTCGCGTACCACTTTAAACGGCGAACAGCCGTACCCTTGGGACCTGCTTCAGCCCCAGGATGTGATGAGCCGACATCGAGGTGCCAAACCGCATCGTCGATATGGACTCTTGGATGCGATCAGCCTGTTATCCCCGGCGTACCTTTTATCCAATGAGCGATGGCCCTTCCATTCGGAACCACCGGATCACTAACACCGACTTTCGTCCCTGCTCGAGCTGTCACTCTTGCAGTCAAGCTCCCTTATGCGTTTGCACTCGGCGCCTGGTTTCCAATCAGGCTGAGGGAACCTTTGCGTGCCTCCGTTATCTTTTGGGAGGCGACCGCCCCAGTCAAACTACCCACCAGACAATGTCTCCCGCCTGGATTACAGGCTCGGGATTAGAGTCTTAGACATGCAAGGGTGGTATTTCAAGGGTGACTCCGCCCATACTGGCGTACAGGGTTCATTGTCTCCCACCTATCCTACACATACATGCCCAAAACCCAATGTCAAGCTATAGTAAAGGTGCACAGGGTCTTTCCGTCACGCTGCGGGTAGACGGCATTTTCACCGCCAATTCAATTTCACCGAGTCTCTGGTTGAGACAGTGCGGAGATCGTTACGCCATTCGTGCAGGTCGGAACTTACCCGACAAGGAATTTCGCTACCTTAGGACCGTTATAGTTACGGCCGCCGTTTACCGGGGCTTCGATTCAAAGCTTCGATTGCTCTAACCTCTCCTCTTAACCTTCCGGCACCGGGCAGGCGTCAGTCCCTATACTTCGTCTTACGACTTCGCAGAGACCTATGTTTTTAGTAAACAGTCGCCACCGCCATTTTACTGCGGCTCTTCTTCGCTTCAAAAGTAAATCATGTCACAAAAAAGAGCACCCCTTCTCCCGAAGTTACGGGGTTATTTTGCCGAGTTCCTTAACCAGAGTTCTCTCGAGCGCCTTGGTACATTTATACCCACCCACCTGTGTTGGTTTGCGGTACGGTTCACACAAGCTAAGAAGCGGAGCTTTTCTAGGCAGCCGGGAATTACCCGCTCGTATTGCTACTCGCATCGGCTCTCGGCGTATTGAAAAGAGTATTAATCCCTTCCGCCTACAGCCTTTCACCAGCATCCAACAGCTGGCCGGGCTATCCTTCTGCGTCCCTCCGGACATACTTGTGCAAGTACGGAAATATTAATCCGTTTCCCATCGACTACGCTTTTCAGCCTCGCCTTAGGGGCCGACTAACCCTGGGAAGATTACCTTGACCCAGGAAACCTTGGGTTTACGGCGAACGGGTTTTTCACCCGTTTTATCGTTAC
Organism: Desulfovibrio sp. OttesenSCG-928-G15; assembly: GCA_030266525.1. The sequence goes on from JAJDIC010000146.1 coordinate 1,874, forward strand.
TTATGTCAGCATAATCACTTCTCAGCAGTCCAAGATACCTTACAATATCCCTTCGTCCCACTGAGAACGCTCCCCTACCGCTCATCGTAAGATGAGCCCTAAGCTTCGGCACCATGCTTAGCCCCGTTACATTTTCGGCGCGGAGTCACTAGACCAGTGAGCTATTACGCTTTCTTTAAAAGATGGCTGCTTCTAAGCCAACTTCCTGGCTGTCTGTGTAACTCTACCACCTTCAACACTGAGCATGGATTTGGAGGCCTTAGCTGTAGATCTGGGCTGTTTCCCTCTCGACTACGAATCTTCGCACCCGCAGTCTGACTCCCGAGGTACATTTAACCGGCATTCTGAGTTTGATAGAGTTTGGTAATCTGGTGGGACCCCTAGCTCTTTCAGTGCTTTACCTCCGGTAAACAATCCTCGAGGCTATACCTCAATATATTTCGGGGAGAACCAGCTATCACCGAGTTTGATTGGCCTTTCACCCCTATCCACAGGTCATCCGGAACGTTTTCAGCCGTTGACGGTTCGGTCCTCCACTCAGTTTTACCTGACTTTCAACCTGCCCATGGATAGCTCACTCGGTTTCGGGTCTACTCCGCCCAACTATACGCCCTGTTCAGACTCGCTTTCGCTACGGCTCCGCTTCTCGCTTAACCTTGCTGGACAAAGTAACTCGCTGACTCATTATGCAAAAGGCACGCGGTCACGGAAATAATTCCGCTCCCACAGCTTGTAGGCACCAGGTTTCAGGTCTATTAACTCCCCTCGTCGGGGTACTTTTCACCTTTCCCTTACGGTACTAGTTCACTATCGGTCATCGGTTAGTACTTAGCCTTGGAAGATGGTCCTCCCGGATTCCCACGGGGTTTCACGTGCCCCGCGGTACTCAGGTACCGCCCATGTCACTTTCTGGTTCGGATACGGGGCTCTCACCCTCTATGGCGCAGTTTCCCAACTGCCTCTCCTGCATACTCGTGAATCAATTATGGCGGCCCTACAACCCCGACATGACGAATCATGCCGGTTTAGGCTCTTCCCATTTCGCTCGCCGCTACTCTGGGAGTCTCGTTTGATTTCTTTTCCTGCGGGTACTGAGATGTTTCACTTCCCCGCGTTCGCTCTTGCGCACTATGTATTCATGCGAAAGTGACCAGCTGTAGCTGGCCGGGTTGCCCCATTCGGAAATCCCCGGTTCAATGGATGTTAGGCTCCTCACCGAGGCTTATCGCAGCCGTCCGCGTCCTTCATCGCCTTCCGATGCCAAGGCATCCACCTGGTGCCCTTGTCATACTTGTTATCTTTATTTCTACCCAAAACACATACTTCTCCCGGTAG
>JAJDIC010000147.1 GCA_030266525.1 Desulfovibrio sp. OttesenSCG-928-G15
GTCGTTTTCTTCCTGGCCGATACACTGCCCCACACGAACGGCGGTGTCGGCTACCTGGGCGATTACGGGGGTGTCTCGGCTGCCGAGCCAGTGACGGCAGTTTTCGCAGCGATTTTCTGGGGTGGAATTGAACATAGTAATTTCCCTTTCTGAAACTATTTCCTTGCAGTGCCTGTCTGCGCCTGTCCACGCCATGCCTGACCTCTCAATGCGCCGCTGAACCTAGCCTTGCTTTACCATGCCAAGCCTGACACAACCGGGCCGGGCCTCGACTTGCCCAGAGAAAAATTACGCTGCACGATTCGCGTCTTTTTCGACACGCCAGCCGGTGATTACAAACTTCCCAAACGGCCCTTTGCGGTCAGGACGAAAATCGCCCAAGCCAACCTTACGTCCTGCGTCTTCAACCAAAAGGCGAACAAATTCAGCGGTGAACATGGTATCGTCCACTTCAAGAGTGAAAGAGGTTTTCCAAGCGTCAAGGCGTGGTCGGTGGCACATAATGCGCCCACCCGTAGCCGGTATGACAACACTACGGCTATCCACTTCAAATTCCTTGGTGTTCAAAGGGCTGACAATATCCAGAATGGAAATGCCCGCAGGGATAAGGCTGCTCTTTTGCGTAGTGACCTTGGACTTGCCAACTTTGTGAAATTTTCCAGCGCAAATTAAGCAAGAAAAAATGTTTGGGCCGGGGATGAAGAGGTTGCCCTTTTCGTCTGCGTAGCACTTGGGTGTTGCCTGATCTCGCGGGCTTCCCTTGGTTCCGACAGCTACGGCAGAAGTACCTGAACTTACTTTGATTTCTGCCGCCTCTGTAAATCTGTTCATCAACAAGGGCGTTTGCCCCTCGATTTCGACGTGGATGAGAATCATTAAAAACTCCTTGGTTTGCCTTGCAGGATAGTGCCCCACCATGCAACGCCATGCCCTGTAAAAAAACGATAAGCTTACCGTGCTTTGCCTAACATTGTTCCGCCTCGGAAGGCCGCGCCAAACCTCGCCATGCCACGCCTTGCCCGGCCGTGTCAGACCATGTTCCACGAAATTTCCTTTCAAACCGCCCTCTTTCCCAGCCTCTTCCCTTTTCGCTCCCGCTTCGCTTCATCGGCCCCTGGCCTCCGCTCCGTTTGGCTACTCAGCGTTCCGCTTGGTACTTCTGAGGTAACTCCTTCGCCCCTCCGCTATCCCGCGCTGGCTCCGCTCTGCCGGGTGTGGCGCTGCGGTTGGGCTTGGGTGGTGGTGCGTCGTTGTTGAGTCAAGAATATCGCTATATGAAATAAAGTCAAGCGCAATTAGCGATTAATTTTGAATTTATGTGTCACTAAAAAACAAAGACCCGCTTTGCGCGGGCAATAATAAAGCCCTCCGGAGAGGGCAAAAAGATAGGTATCAATGGAAGGGGAAACCTGTGCGTACTAGAATAGGGATTTTTCTTATTATTGAATAATTTTTGTAGCAGCCAAAGCGTATGCTATTATCTCATTGATTAACGCAGAAAATACGATGATGGAAAATGCCAAACAAAAGCTCACCTTCTTTCCTGATATAAGCCACGTAAAAAAAGACGCAACCATGGCTTTTAACAGAATGACTAATCCGTATGCTATTCCAGACCATGCCATAAGGACAATTTTTGTGCCTGGGAATGTAAGGCATACAGACACGGCGCACGCTGCCAAATAAACAAATACAAGAACAATCGATGTTGTCTTTGTGTCGAAGTTGATAAGTTTCATTATAAAACCTCTTGGTTGTAGAGACTTATTTCTTTGTATTTATTTTAAGAAGGTGTCTACAGTAAAGGATAAAGCCGTATATCCAGAGAGGAATAGTCGAAAGAAGTCCAGAAAGGCGAATTGAAAAATCCAGAGACTGCATAAGCATAAAAATAACTATTGCTGCAAAATACAAGCACAAAAAGATTAGAGCCTCTTTTACATATCGACGTTTACTATATTCTTCTGGCTCTTCTTTTAGCTTTACGGCAATTATACCTTCCAGAAAGTAGCAAATCACAATGGAGGGGATTGCGTTAATAGCATCAAACCCGTTACTTAGATCTCCAAATTCATCGTAGTGCGGGAAAAACAAACCAAGAGAATCTGTAATAAAATTAAAGAAAAGGAAAGACACAACAAAGACAGCAAGAAGTAAAAGGAAATACTTAGAAAAAAGAGGGTTGTCGCTTGTCATAATCCCTCACTGCTTGATTTTTACCAACCTCAATACTCCCGGCAGGACCAGACCATGCGGCCAAAGACTTCCCAATTTTTTGATTCGTCGTTTTTATCGATAGAAATTGACTCGTAACTGGTGTTGTCCGACTTGAGAAGCATCACACCTGGGCGCGGCTCAAGCCTCTTTACATAAAGCTCATCGTCGATGCGTACCAGATAAATATGTCCCGTCTTGATGGTAGTCTCGCGCAAGTTAATCATAATCAAGTCGCCATCCCCCAGGGTAGGCTCCATGCTATCGCCGGACACCTCAAATATTTTCATATCATCGGGAGTGCCGCCTTTTCGCTGGATAAAGCTTCTATGAAAAGAATACAGCCCCCGGTGTTCTACGTCCGTTTCTAGGCTTCCAGATCCAGCACTCGGACGGGCTGACACCCTTTCAACAAATACGGTGTCCGGGCCGGTATTCTCTTCGCAAGCTAGAAAGCTTGGAAGTGAAACGCCAAAGGCATCAGCAATAGCTCCCATTGCCTCGAAACTACCAAACCTTCTTCCAGTCTTGATTTGCGAAATATAATTTTGTGCAAGACTCGTTCTTTTTGCCAATTCCCCTTGAGTCATATTGCTTTTGTCTAGCCAGAAAGACAACGCTTCGGCTGTTATCTTTTTTTCGTTCATGGTTATTTCTCCAGTTTATTTAGATTATCTCTGAAAGAAATGAAATTTGCAACATGTCTTTAAGCTTGATTTTATATCGCTATATGAAATACAATGGGGCATGAAAAAATTATTTGGGAAAACTCAAATCGAAATCTCGAAAGAGGTAGGCGTGTGCCAGTCCCATATCTCTGCCCTTCTTAACGGCAAGAAAGCTGCCTCAGCAGAAGTTGCCTTGAAGTTGGAGTCTGTCACGGGATGGGACGCCCGGTACTTTATGGCCCCAAGTGTCTTTGACCGTAACGGCGAGCCGCTTACCAAGCAGGCCAAAAATCCCACCCCCACCACCCAGGAGCC
>JAJDIC010000148.1 GCA_030266525.1 Desulfovibrio sp. OttesenSCG-928-G15
GCCTCAAGGGAGTAGGAGGCAGCGGCGGTATTGCTGTTTGTCATGGTGCGACTCCTGTGGGCGTCTGCCCGAATTATACGTCAAAATCCTGTTCCAGCATGATCAAATCGTCGCGGTGCACGGCAACCGGGCCGTATTCGTAGCCGAGCAGAGAGGCTATTTCCGCTGACTGGCGGCCCTTTATCAGCTCCAGGGCGTCGCTGCCGTAGCGGGCAACGCCGTGGGCCAGGTCTGTACCGTCCGGCGAGACAATATGTACCACTTCGCCGCGTGAGAACACACCGTTGATGCGCTGTATCCCGGCTGGCAGGAGCGAGCTTTTCCCTTTGAGCAGGGCGGTTACCGCGCCCTTGTCCACATGCAGGCTTCCGGCGGGTGGTGCGCCGTAAATCCAGCGCTTGCGCGATTCGAGCGGGGTGTGGCTGGCAAGGAAGCGCGTTCCGGCCGCTTTGCCCGCGGCAATGCGGCTGATGACCGAAGGCTCGGCCCCGGAGGCGATAATTACTTCCACGCCTGCGTTGGTAGCCATTTCAGCCGCCTGAATTTTCGTCCACATACCGCCGGTGCCCAGGCCGGAAACAGCGCCGCCCGCAAGGGCGCGGATGCTGTCGTCAATGTTCTCCACACAGGGGATCAGCGTGGCTGTGGGGTCGGAAGCGGGGTCTGCCGTGTACAGGCCCTGCTGGTCAGTGAGCAGGACAAGGGTTGTGGCCCCGGCAAGAATGGCTGCCAGCGCGGAAAGGTTGTCGTTGTCGCCCACTTTTACCGTGGCCGTGGCTACGGCGTCGTTTTCATTGATAACCGGGACAATGGAATATTCCAGCAAGGCCCTCAGCATGTCACGCGCGTTGAGAAAGCGCTCTCTGTCTTCAAGGTCTGCCCGGGTGAGCAGCATCTGCCCTATGTTCACGCCGTATATGGAGAAAAGCTGCTCCCATACCTGAATCAGCCTGCTTTGGCCCACAGCAGCAAGAAGCTGCTTGGATGCAACGGCCGGAGGGAGCGAGGGATAGCCAAGGTGCTCCCTTCCCGCCGCAATGGCTCCGGAAGATACCAGGATAATGGAATGCCCCTGGTTTCTGGCCAGCACGCACTGGCGCACGATTTCCACCATATGTGCCCGGTTGAGAGAACGGGTGCCCTGGGTAAGAACGCTCGTGCCAAGTTTGATCACAATGGTCCGGGGGTGGGTATTCTTTGCTTCAGACATACAAGCCGCCAAAGTTTATGGTTTTTGGGTATGACGACGACGAGTGAACTGCCCGGCGCATGGAGCTACCCGGGCCTCTTTTGCCAATCCCTCTTACAGGAAGGGGGGGCTGCTCTCTTTCCTGCCAAGCGCCAGTACAAACGTTTCCATAAAAAAATGCGGCTGCGGGGGATAACCGCAGACTCGCATTACAGGAAAGACTGCCCGAAAGCAGTTTATGGGTTTTGGGCCAGAAACTGTTTTGCTCTGGAAGCATCCTGGCTGCTGGGGTAGCGCTTGACAAGGTCTTCAAGCCGCTCACGACCTGCCGGTTTTTTACCTGCATAGTACAGGGCCATACCCTGTTTGAGCAGGGAAGACTGGATTTTTGCGCTGCCTGGGTAGTTTCCGATAACTTGCTGATAAGCAAGGGCCGCTCTGGCGTAATCCTTCATCTGAAAATACGATTCGCCCTGCCAGAAAAAGGCGTTGCTTGCCAGGTTGTGGCGCGGGTTGGCCTCGGCAAACTCTTTGAAAGCGACTACCGCATCAGTGTAGCGTTTGGCGTCAAAGGACTTGATACCGGCATCATAGCGGGCTGTGGAACCGGCCTGGGCAGACGATGCCCCGGCTGGAACAGGTGTGCCGGAAACCTGGGTCGGGCTGACCCCGCTGTGGCTGGAAGAGACGGACTGGGGCGTGTAGCTGCCCTGTTCGGGCGTGCTGCTCATCTGGCTGGTGAATTCCTTGAGGGTATTTTCCAGCTTTTGTACGCGGGTGCGCAGGTTGGCGGTTTCACCACCGCCGCTCAAATCATCGAGCTTTCCGTTTATGGTGTTCAGTTCCTGGCGCATGGCCTGCATTTGCGACCACATTTCCGCCTGGCCGGGAAGCACCTGTTCCACTTGGCCTACCTGGGAAAGCAGCTTGTTGATTTGTTGATCGTGCTGATCAACACGCGCGGCCAGGTTGCCGCTTCCGGCCGCGCAGCCGGCAATGACCGGCAGCAGCAAAGCCGCGTAAAAGAGACAAATCCGTTTAATCATATGTTTTCTCCCGGCATGGTTTTCCGGTTCATGTTGCCTGCACGGGCAAAGCGTCTTGCGTATACCGCCGCGTGGCGAGGCTGGCGCAAATTCCACTTCTCCCTATGGCAATGCTATAAAAAACGAGGAAAGGCAAGCCCCGTGCGCGGTACTTTTAACTGCGCCCGTCATATACAATGTGTGGGTTTTTATTCGGCGTTGTCGTTATCCTCACCTGTAAGGGAGGCGTCTGCAAGGGCTTCGGGCTTGCGCGCCCTGCGAAAGCCGAAAGCAAGGTAGAGAAGGCCGCCGACAACCGGAACAAACACACAGATCGCAATCCAGATCAGGCGCTCGTTCGGGCTTGGAAAAACGCGCTTGAAGGCGTGCCAGATGCCGAACAGGTTGGGAATGGCGGGCAGGCCCATAAGAAGCAGGGTGACAAAATCCATGGTTTTCTCCAAACGCGGGTACTGCTGCGGGGGCGCTTGCCTTACCCACTACGTGTTATCGGCTGCGGAAGGCTGCTCCGCTTTCCATAAAAGCAGCGCAGCCAGAAACGCGCCCGTGCAAATGGCAATATCAGCCACGTTAAAGGCGGGCCAGTGCCACCCGGCATAGTGGAAATCCAGAAAATCCACCACGGCGCGAAAGCGTATCCTGTCCACAAGATTGCCGAAAGCGCCGCCAAGAATAAGCCCGAGTCCGGCAAACAGGACAGTGGATGAACGCGGCGCGCTTTTTGCGATGAACACTATGATACCCAGGGCCATGAGCGTGGCGGCCAGAAAAAACCAGAACTGCCATGTGGTTTCCGGGTCATTGAGAAAGCCAAAGGCCGCTCCGTGGTTAAGCACATGCACAAGATTGAAAAAGGGAGTTATTTCAATGACATCATACATGGCCATGGTGGTGTCGACGAGATATTTCGTAAA
>JAJDIC010000149.1 GCA_030266525.1 Desulfovibrio sp. OttesenSCG-928-G15
AAACGAGGTTCAGGGCGCGGCTGTTGTATGAAAGCTGCCCCAGAAATTCTTCGCCCATTTTCGCTTCTGCCGCTGAGCGCGATACGATAATACCCGCCGCCGTGGAGCTGATGATCGACGGTATGGTGGCGACCAGGCCGTCACCAATGGTCAGAAGGGTATATACATGCAGCGCGTCCTGCCAGGTCATGTCCTTTTGCAGTACGCCGATCAGGATGCCGCCGATAATGTTGATGATGGTAATAAGAAAACCGGCTTTCACGTCACCGGAAACGAACTTGCCCGCACCGTCCATGGCACCGTAAAAGTCCGCTTCCTTGCGGATTGCCTTACGCTGGGCCGTGGCTTCTTCTTCGGAGATAAGCCCGGAGTTCAGGTCGGCTTCTATGGCCATCTGCTTGCCGGGCATGGCGTCCAGGGTAAAGCGGGCGGCCACTTCCGCGATACGCGTGGTGCCCGCCGTGATGACCACCTTGTTCAGAATGAACAAAATCATGAAGATAACGGCCCCGATAACATAGTTACCGCCGACCACGAATTCGCCAAAAGCCTGAATAACCGTGCCTGCCGCGTCTGTGCCTTCATCACCGTGCAAGAGGATAAGGCGGGTGGAGGCCACGTTCAGGCCAAGCCGCATCAGGGTGGTTACCAGCAACAGGGAAGGAAATATGGTGAATTCCAAAGGGGAAATCATGAACATGGAGGTAATAAGAATCAGCAGGGACAGGGAAATGGAGACACAGAGCATAAAATCCAGGAAAAACGAAGGCATGGGCACAAGCATGATCATCAAAATGACCACAACGCCGCCCGCCAGCAGGATATCACCCTGCTTGGCGAACTTCGCGTAGTCAATCTTGGGAATGCTTATGCGGTTATCTGCCATAATCCTGACACCTCATTCTTCAGATATGTCAAAAAACCATCAATCGCGAAATCCGTCTTCGCGATGAAAGCCTGTTGCTGCCCTGCCGGGGCCTTCTTGGGGACGGTGCGAATTTTACCATACGCACACTAGCGTTTGATAGTTTGTCCCGGCTTCTTGGTTTTCCAAATCTGGGCAAGCACAATGGCTACCGCGTGGAAAAGTTCTGCCGGAATCATGTCACCCACGTCTACCTGTTTATACAAAGCCCGTGCCAGAGGAACGTTCTGTCTGATGGGCACCTTGTGCTCCCTGGCTACTTCCTTAATTTTTTCCGCCACTCTGTCAACACCCATAGCCACAACCATGGGGGCCGGGGCCTGGGTTGCGTCATATTTGAGCGCAACGGCAATGTGGGTCGGGTTGGTAATAACCACGTCCGCCTTCGGCACCTGGGCCATCATACGCTGGGCCGACAAGGCAAGCATTTTCTGCTTCATGCGGTTTTTGACCGCCATGTCGCCTTCCATCATTTTGCGCTCGTCCTTGACCTCGTCCTTGCTCATCTTCATGTCTTCGATATACTTCCAGCGGGTATACCAGAGATCAAGCCCGGCAATGATCAACATCGGTATAAAGGCATACATGACCATTTTGGAGGCAATGGTCAGAATGTAAATGGCAACGCCCGTGGCGTCTTCATAATACAGACTGGGGAAGCGGTCTATTTCGCGCATCAGCACGATCATGGGCGCAATGCCGATGCATATGGACATGGCAATGCTTTTGCCAAGGCGGATAAGCGTGTCTATGGACACAAAAAGCCGTTTCATCCCGTTGAGGGGGTTAAACTTGGACCACTTTGGCTCAAACACCTGGGTGGTCCACAACTGCCCTACCTGGGCGCGCAGGGCGGCAAAGGCGGTAAAGCCCACAAACAGCAGAATGGGCAAAACCATTTTGGCAATGGAAGCGCTGACCTCAAAACGCATGTGCAAAATATCCGCCTTGTCCACAGTGGCCCGGAAGCCTTCTGTGAAATAATAGCGCATAAGCCCCATTATCTCGTCGCCGATAAAGCCCACCCATACGGTCAGGGCAATCAGGCCGGAGAGAATACCCACGGTCTTGGGCACTTCCTGCGACTTGGGAACGTTGCCCTTTTCCCGCGTTTTCTGCTTGCGGCGTTCTGTGGGTTCTTCTGTTTTTGACGGATCATTTGCCATGGCTTTGCTCTATGCGCAATCAGGAGCGGCGCTCAGCGCGCTGACCGCAAAATATTGTCAAACATGGGGCCAAGCCCCACAATCAGGTCTTCCATATACAGGGTCAACGTGGTGAACAGGATGCCGATAAAAAAGAAGCCCACGGATATTTTGGCCGGAAAACCGAGGGTCAGCAAGTTCATTTGCGGCGCGGCGCGGCCCATGATGGCCAGAGTCAGCTCGGTCAGAAAAAGAGCCGCTATGACAGGAGCCGCTATGCGAATGGCCAGAGAAAAAATTCCGGCAGAGAGCAGCAGTACGTCATGGGTCAGGGTGCCGGTTATGTTCACCGCTCCCGGCGGAATATACTGAAACGAATCGGCCATGGCCCGAAGCAGGATAAGGTGGCCGTCCAGCGACAGAAAAATCATCATGCACACCGCGTTCAAAAGGTGCGTTGTGACACTGGCGTTCTGCCCGGAAGTGGGGTCGGCAAAGCTCATCATGGTAAAGCCCATCTGAAAGGCCATTATTTCAGAGCCGGTGTGAATTGCCGCGAAAATAAAATTGACGCACAAGGCCAAAAGCAGCCCGAGCACCACTTCTGCCAGCACCAGCACGCCAATGGCAATGGGGTGAGCCGGAAAAAGCTCGCCGGGAAACGACAGCTGCGGCCATATGGACAGGGTCAGGACAATACAGAGCGCCGCCTTCACCGGTATGGGAAAATAATCTTCCTTGTAAAAAGGCATCAGAAACACAAGCAGACTCACCCTGATCAGGGTAAGCAAAAAGCTCATGAAGGAAGAGGCGCTGAATGCGAAAATATCCATGGCCCGACTATGCAAGAAATGTTCACTTTTGGAAAGGGCGCACATGGCACCGCGCATTGCCAGCCCCCGCCTTTTCTGTCAGACTGCGGGTATATTTTCCCATATAGTATTCCAGGACAAG
>JAJDIC010000015.1 GCA_030266525.1 Desulfovibrio sp. OttesenSCG-928-G15
GAAGTATTACTATGCGTGGGAGCAAGAGCAAAACTGCCACTATTTTATCCAAAAATTTCCAATTTTGCGCGGCAGAAAAGGAGAATAAGCATGTCCCCAACGATTTGCATTATTGAAGACAACTTTGGCGGTACTCATGAACTGATTGCAGGGATGTGCCAATGCTTGCCGGAAAAAGGCCGGGACTATTCATTCGCCTGCATCTGGCTGCAAAACAACACCACCAAGAATACAGATACATTTGACGCCATAGAAAAAAGAGAACTGGAAAAGTACGGTAAAAACTCCGGCGCTGCCTGCCTGGCGACCATACCAAAATTTATAAAAATTACAGTGGACAAGGATACTCATCCCTACCCGGACGGCACCTACAATGAAAAAAAATTCAAGTGCCTTACGCGCGATATTTTAGAAAAGATTAATGCACTGAACCCATCTTTCTTACTCATTGATCTCTGCCTGTTGACAAATGGAGACAGCAAAATCATGTCGCCGGAAGATGGTAAAGCTGTAGACACTGTCTCCATGTTTCTCCGAAAAGAATATGACGGAAAAGCGGAAGTGTTTACACAGAATGACAGGCAGGACTTTACCCAACGCTTCATCCGCGCTTATCGCCGAAAAAACGCTTTTCCCAATGATAAAAAGGGGCCTTCAGTCTTCCTGCGGACGCAACTGGCTGGTCGCAGTTGGGATAAAGCCCACTGCACCCAGCTTGGGCAACGTATAACAGAAAGCATTGGGAAGCAAAACGGTCAAGAAGGACGGCAGGAATGATACGCGAAGCTTGCACCCGAATTTTTTGCTGCATTGAGTCACCCGACCCTTGCCCTGGGAAACGCGCATCAGGTATCGACTGTAAAAAACTTTGTGAATATGGACATATAAAGCATATACAGAAAACACTGGGGCATCTGCCGCTTTTTGAAAGAATGCTTCCTGAAGTTTTCGCAGATGCTCCCGACCACCTTTTATATCAATACAGGAACTTTTCAGGATTTTGGAGTATTCTGGAAAGCAATTCCCTGTGGGCCAGCAACGCAAGGTTTTCAAACGACTATGCCGAACAGATGCAGGGATTTGAAACATTATGCAGGTGCCAGAAAAAACAGTGCATAGAAAATGCGGAAACAACAAAGGCCCAAACGCTTGAGATTGAAGACTGCTATATCCTCTGTTTTTGCCGTAATGGGGATACGCTGAGCCAGTGGAGGGGCTACGCCTCTGACGGTGGAGTTGCCATCGGCTTTGATTTTTCCAATATCAGACCCTTTACCATCTTGAAAAAAGAAACTGACAGTCTGCCGAAAGCCAAGGCGTCCAAAAAAGCAAACACGAAAAACCACCACTATTACAACGCCTGTTGCTCTGTAACATATGTTGACCCAAAAAATGAGGACGAACTCACAAAAATGTTAGGGAGCAGTCCCCTGGTAAGCCTCAGCACATACATAAAAAAAGCGCAAACACTGATGCCCTTTATAAAACACCACAGTTTTCATGAAGAACAGGAGTACCGTCTTGTATTTGCCAATATCGGGGACAAACTTCACGATGCCATCCAATACCGTGACTGGGACGGCATTCGAATCCCGTATATCGTTGTAAAAGCGGGGCAAGATGAACATGCCGCCACCACCAGCGTTGTCAGGATTGTTGAGGACGATGCCGAAATAGCTAAGACCGCTGTAGAGTATCTTAACAAAAAACTTACAAAGATCGGCTCAAAGGCGATTGCCTGCCAGCATTTTATTCCGGGTAGCAACGTGACCATGGAAGATTGCCGAGGTTGCATCTTGCGTCATTGTAAATATCAGAACGAACCCGATGGCTTCACCCAGTGCTCCTACCCAGTAGAGAGTAAAGACAGCCGGGGCTTTGTCGTTCACTCAATGTCCCGGGGGATATACATCTCGCAAGGAAGCAACCAGAAAAAGGCATACGACATCGTTTTGCAAGCTCGCAATAAAGGCCAGTTTCCCGATCTGAAAATATGGTGCGACGGATATCTGCCCATAAGAAAAATCATTGTAGGGCCTTCCAGCAGGCAGGATGAGCATATGGAAGCTGTCAGGCATTATTGCAATAACAGGTTCTGGCTGCGCGATGTTGCAATAGATAAATCAATGACCCCCTATCGGAAGAACTTTTTATGAGCGCGTCGATAGCGTCCTTGGCTGTTTTGCATGATGTTGGCAGGAACGAAGGAGCAAAGCCCCACTCGCCCACGTTCAAAGCACGGTCCAAAACGGTGGCTTTACCGCTGTGGAGGCCGGGTATCCCGGCAGTTTTTCCGTCTTTACCGGCTCCCGGCACTTCCCCGCCTTGACCGGCTCCCGGCACTTCCCCATGTACCGGAAACTGTCGGGCCTATATATGTACTTGCGCCCTACCCTGCATCACCGTTCGCCGCAACCTCCACCATTCTTATACTGTGCCATTTTCTTCTGTAAAAACGCACTGCCGCGACGAGGGCAAGCAGAATGATGTAGATCATGAAGACAATCCAGTAATTGATGGCAGACGCGTGTCCCAGGTAGCGTATGGTCAAAATGGGAATAATCAAAAAGCAAATTCCTCCGAAGCATAGCAGGAACATGATGCCGAGTGTGTCGCCCGCGCCTTTGAGCGCCCCGAAAAATACGATGTTCCCGGCGTCCACCAGGGAATACATGGCGACAAAGTATAAAAATATCATGCCAAGCTGGCGTACCGGGGCGTACTCTTCCTCGCTCATGCCGCCGGGAATGAAAATGTCCATCAGCGGCCCTGCCCCGGCAGCCAGAAACAAGGCCAGCGGAAACATATAGGCAAAAGCCAGGTGCAAGGTATTCCCGGTTATCTTTTCCGCCTCATCCGGCCTGCCCCTACCCATGGCCTGACCCACCAGTGTTGACAGGGCGATATTCAAGCCGAGCATGGGTAAAAAGACCACGGAGTTCAGAGAAAAGGCAATCGTGCTGGCGGCCAGGGCGGTTTTGCCAAAATACCCCACCTCAAAAGAAAACCAGGCGGTTCCAGCCATTTCGGCAAAAAAGTTCATCCCGCTTGGCAATCCGTAGCGCAGAAGCCTGCGCAGCATGTCCCACTCCACCTTGCAGCCTTTGAAAACACAAAACCCGTTGTCATTTTTCCGGGTAAACACCACATAGGCCAGAATTGCCGCGCTTATGACCCACCCGATTACCGTAGCCAGCCCCGCCCCGAAAATTCCTAGCGAGGGAATGCCGAAGCCGCCGAAAATAAGCAGATAATCAAGGGGCACGTTTACTATAGCGGCAATGACGTTTGCCACCATTACCGGGCGGGTTTTCCCCCGGCCGGAAAAAAAACCGGCAAGAGTTGAAGAAAGAAGGGCAAAGCCCGCGCCCAAGGTAAGCACCCTGAAATATTCCACCTCAAGCACCTGAATGGCCGGTTCGTGTCCGGCAAGGGCAAAAAACCATTCCGCCGGTTTCCAGGTAAGCCCCATAATGACAGCGCCAGCCAAAGCGCACCATATGCCCTGCCACAGGGCAGAACCGATACGTTTAGGAGCGCCCGCCCCCATATACTGGGCGATAAGCACGGAAGTATAGCCGCAAATACCGGTCAGAGTAAGCAGCATGGTCATGGAGGCCACAGAAGCAGGCAGCGCGGCGGCAATGGCGTCCACGGAATAATGGCTCAAAAAAAGTCTGTCCGTGAACTGCATGACCGTTGACGACGCCATGCTGGCAATAAGGGGCAAGCCCACCCGCATTATTTGCCGATACCCGTGGGGGCCATCCATTCTATTTTTTATAAAGCGTAATAAACCCATGTCTCACCAACTATTGAACCTTGTTCCCCCTGCCAGAGCGCATTTGCAGCATGCAGCGCCACCCCGGCGGGGGCTGTGACCATACCAAAACACACTATGATAGCAAGCTGTTCCTTTTCCTCAAAACCAGGTCTGCCGTTATTTTTTTCTTGCCGCAGCGCCGCTGGAGGAGTAAATAGCCATGCCTGACTTCGGAAAAAGGTCAGCACCTCCGGTGCATCCGAACCTTTCGCCAGCTTGCTTTTATCGCCAAAACAGGCCGCCGACACCCTTTTTTGGGGCCTCCGGTAATTTTCAATACGGCCTCAGCCCTTCAGCACTACGGACAAACAATGACCACATCGCTCACTACCAACCAGTCGCTTCGCAATATCGCCATCATAGCCCACGTTGACCACGGCAAAACCACTCTTGTGGACGCCCTGTTCCGCCAAAGCGGAATGTTCCGTGAAGGCCAGAACGTGGAAGACCGGATCATGGACAGCATGGACCTTGAAAGGGAACGCGGCATTACCATTGCCGCCAAAAACTGTGCTGTTTTCTGGAAGGACGTGAAAATCAATATTCTTGACACACCCGGTCACTCCGACTTTGGCGGCGAAGTGGAAAGAGCCCTTTCCATGGTAACCGGTGCCATTTTGCTGGTGGATTCAGCGGAAGGCCCCCTGCCCCAAACCCGTTTTGTTCTGAAAAAAACACTGGAAGCCGGCCTGCGGGTTATCGTTGTGGTCAATAAAATAGACCGCAAAGACGCCCGCCCGACGGAAGTACTGAATGAAATTTATGACCTGTTCATTGATTTGGGCGCAAACGAAGAACAGCTTGAGTTCCCCGTATTGTACGCCATAGGCCGCGACGGCGTGGCCATGCGCTCGCTTGACGAAAAGGGCGAAAACCTCTCGCCCCTTTTTGACGCTATTCTGGAAGAAATCCCCGGCCCCGCCCATGATCCGGCAGAGCCTTTCCAGATGCTTGTTTCCGACCTGGATTATTCCGACTACCTCGGCAGACTTGCTGTAGGCAGGGTGCAGCACGGTTCTGTCCGGATGAAAGATCCCCTGATTCGCATTGGCGATGATGAAAAGGCCAACCCGGTAAAGATCACCAAACTGCAAGTATACCACGGCATGCAACTGGTAGAGGAGGAAGAGGCTCCGGCCGGTGAAATAGTCGTGCTTGCCGGAATGGAAGACGTATTTATAGGCGACACCATCTGCACCAAAGAGCAACCGCGCATACTGCCGCGCATTCAGGTGGACGCGCCTACAGTGGCCATGTTTTTCGGCATCAACTCATCGCCCCTTGCCGGACAGGAAGGCAAGATTGTCCAGTCCCGCAAGATACGCGAACGACTGTACAAAGAAAGCCAGCGCAACGTGGCTATACAGGTGGAAGACTCTGCCGAGAAAGACAGCTTCATCGTCAAGGGCCGAGGCGAATTCCAGATGGCCATTCTTATCGAACAGATGCGGCGCGAAGGCTTTGAACTAAGCGTCGGCAGGCCCCAGGTCATCATGCGCGAAGAAAATGGGCAGTTGCTTGAACCCATGGAGCATCTGCTTGTGGACTGCGACGACGCCTTTATGGGCATTGTGACCGAAAAACTTTCACAAAGAAAAGGCAGGATGACCGGTCTTGTAAACAACGGCTCCGGTCGGGTGCGTATTGAATTTTCCGTGCCGTCCAGAGGGCTGATTGGCTTTCGGGATGAATTTCTTACCGACACCAAGGGCACCGGAATTATCAACTCCTATGTGTCGGGCTATGAATCCCACCGGGGGGAGTTTCCCACCCGGTTTACCGGCTCACTCGTGGCAGACAGGCCAGGCAAGGCCGTGGCCTACGCCATTTTCAACCTGGAACCGCGCGGAATCATGTTTATCGAGCCGGGCAACCCCATGTATGAAGGGTTGGTTGTGGGAGAACACAACAGAGATAATGATATAGACGTAAACCCGACCAAAGAGAAAAAGCTTACTAACCTTCGCGCTTCCGGCAAGGATGAAAACATCATCCTCACGCCGGTTAGGCCCATGACTCTGGAAAAAGCCCTGCAATTTGTGGCGGATGATGAATTGGTCGAAGTAACGCCACAATCCATTCGCATTCGCAAGACAGAGCTTAGCGCCATGCGCCGCCACCAGATAGCGGGCAAGAAAAAGACGGCCAGCCCGGGCAAAGGCGAATAGCCTCGGATAAGAAGATCCGCCTGCAAAGGAAAAGCCGCCCCAAAAAAGGGAAGTTTCCGAAAAAGGGGAAGAGTATTTGGTCCGAAGAAGAATACCCGGCAATAACAGGCTACGCCCTGTTACTTATCGAGTATGCAGAACTGCCCTATATGCCCCTCAATCGCGGCAAAGGCCATTTGCGGCGTAATCCGGTACAGGCAGGGGGCATTATCCCGGCATTCGTGCTTGTTGCAAGGCTGACAGGGCATGTCCATAAAGGCCCTGGCCTGTAAAACGCCATGCTCCGGCGCGGGGAAGCTCCAGCCGGTGCTGGATGAACCGAGAATGGTCATCGTGGGCAGACCAAGGGCCACGGCAATATGCCGGGGTGAAGAACAGTTCCCCACATGCATGACAGACTGTTCCATACATGCGCACAGTTGACGCAGTGAAATGGCTTTTTCGTAAGTTTTCACCCTGTCCGCATTTTGCCCCATGGTCTGGCATAGCCGGATCACCTCATCCACCCCTTCCTTTTCACCCGGCCCGTAAGACAAGAAAAAGCCATAGTCTGGATACCTTTCTGCCATAAGGGTAATAAGCTCGGCGTAATGCGCCAGAGGCCAGCGTCGGGTATTGTGCTTGTGCGTGGTGTCAAAACTGAAAAAACGGTTGGGCGCAAGGCCGAGGGAAGCAAGAAAGCCCTTGGCGAAATCCCTCTCTTCCCCGGTCAGATACAATTTGGGCCGCTCTCCCTGCCAGGTAATGCCCAGCGGCTTGAGAACAGCGGCCTTGTACGCAGCCGCATAGCAAGGCGTTGCATCACTCCAGTGCGTATAGAAGGGGCGGCGATACCATGGCGGCGGGTAACTCAGGCGAACCTTGGCCCGCGTAAGTGCAACCACAGCCAGACAACGCGGAAGCTGCTGAAAGTCCACCACAAGATCATAGTTATTGTTGGCCACTTGCCAATAATAGGCCAACGCCTTCCAGGGCAGCCGCAATGCCTGCTTGTCAATGGGCCAGATGCGATGAATGTGCGGGTTATCCTCAAGCATGGGCATGCACTTGTTTTCGGTCAGCACATGAATCCGCGCCTTGGGAAAGCGGCGCGCCAAAAGCTCGATAGACGGAGTGGAAAGCAGCACATCACCGATTTGCCGAAGCTGGCAAACGAGAATGCTGCGCACATCGTCAGGGGCGGGAATTCCGGAAGCAACCGCCATGGGGGAGTTTTCGCTTTGGGTCATAGGGAACACAAGCAGGCAAAAAAGGTGATGTGTCTCATGAATATTTTGTTCGCACTCAAGTAAACCGGTTTAAAAGACAATTCCGCAAAAAAGAGGACAGCTCAATACAGCGGACCGACTTCCCGGGCTATGCGCAAACAAGTCTCAGCCTGATTAAGCGTGTACAGGTGCACGCCCGGGGCGCCGCCGTCAATGAGTTGCAATATCTGCTTTACGGCGTAAGCAGTTCCGGCTTCTTTCACGGCCTTCGCTCCCCCTGTTCTATCTGCTTCTTCCAGCTTGAGATACAGCTTTGCCGGAATGTTGCAACCGCTCAAAGACAGCACCCGCTTAAGCGAAGCCATGCTGGAAACGGGCAATACTCCGGGAATAATGGGTTTGACAATACCCAAAGCCTTCATTTGTTCCACATATTCAAAATATTCCCGTGGATCAAAAAAAAGTTGGGTAACGGCAAACTCGCTTCCCTGGTCCAGCTTGAAGGCGGTTGCCGAACGATCAGCCGAAAAGGTGACCGATTCCGGATGCGGCGTAAGGTAAGCGGCAACGCCTATCCCGAAATCTTTGTACTCATCGCGCACAAAGCGTACCAGATCAGAGGCATAGGGAAAGTCGCAGCTTTCCCAGTTCACAGTCTGGCCAACGGGCGTGTCGCCCCTGAGCGCAAGTATGTTCTGCACTCCGCCGTCAGCCAGGGAGTCCAGATAGGCGCGAATGGAATCTTTGCTTGCCCCAATGCAGGTCAGATGCGCCATGGCAGTATACCCCTTTCGGGCCAACTCCACGGTAATACCGCGTGAGTAAGCTTGCGAGCTTCCGCCCGCTCCATAGGTTACCGACACGAACAAAGGGTCCAGAACGCTGAGGGCATCAACCGTTTTAAAAAACGCAGGCCACTGCTCTTTTTCTTTCGGGGGAAAAAATTCCAACGATAAAAAAGGCCTGGTGCGCTGCGCAAGAACTTCGCCAATTTTCATATGTTTTCCTTGTCCATTTATCGCAAGCCGTGCAAATGCATATCACGAATGATACCGTGTCGCATACACTATATCAAGATAACATGATATAGCAATATATAATCCGATCAAATCTGGATTTTGCGCCGTATTTATTATAAAGAAAGCGACGAACGAAGACCACAGAATAATTGGCCCACGCTACAAGGGCAAGAATATTCAGGTTCTTGCAAGCTGAAGCGTAAGACGCATACACGGTGTTTACGGGTCGAGCATTTTTCCCCAAAAAACGCCTGCTAACTTCAAGATACCAGACCGTTATGAAATATACTCCCAAAACTCTCTGCTGCCTTGCCCTGCTGGTAGCGGTGTTGTTCTTGCAGGCTGACGCCCTTTTGGCGGCACCCGCTTCCCGGCCCGCACAGGCAAAACTGCACTTTACCAAGGTCAGGCCGGGGGTGGAATTTGCCGTTGCTTCCATGGATGGCGAAAAACCGTCTTTTACCGACGACGCTTTTATTGCCATACGCATCAGCCCCAAAAACAATATCTTCACCCTGTGCATGGCCTCTCAGTCAGGCCAGTCCCGCTCGCTCCCCGACTGGGCTGTGAAAGAGCGACTTATCGCGGGCATTAACGCAGGTATGTATCTGCCGGACCACAAAACCAACACCGGCTACATGCGCAGCGGTTCCACAATCAACAACCCGGCAATGGGCGGTCGTCTTGGGGCGTTTTTTGTTGCCGCAAGAAAAAACAACCGCCTGCCCAAAGCGGATATTATTGAAAAAAGTCTTGCCGGATGGGAAAAGCGGCTTGCCGCCTATGATACCGTGGTACAAAACTACCGACTGGTCAGTTCGGACGGCAAAATGCTTTGGCAAGAAGGAAAATCATCTCACAGCATTGCGGTAGTCGCCAAAGACAAAAAGGGAAACCTTTTGTTCGTCCTGTGCCAAAAATCTTTGAGCGTAGAAGATTTCACCAGGACGCTCAAGGAATTCATCCCGAACGTGGGCGTTGTCATGTATGTGGAAGGCGGCTCCGAAGCGGGTCTTTTTTTGCGAATGCCATCTGTCGAAAAGGCAGCCGGGAAAAAGCCTGATGCCATGTATGGCGCAAGTGTGCGCCCTGTACCCGGTGGACTGGTATATGTGTGGAAAGGAAGACAAAGCCTGCTCGGCCTGCCCGGAAGCGCTGATGCCGAGTTACCCAATATCATTGGCGTCCTATTTTAGTTCCGGCATTTTGGGCGAAAATATCGTGACGGCAAGCGCCCATACGCATGCGGCATACGGCCTGCCTACTGCTGGTGCATGTCAGCTTCTACATCATCGTAAAAGATTCCCTCTTCCTCATTTTCCAGTGTGTCCACCTTGTCCTGCAGCCAATCCAGAACAGCCCTCGCCGTATGGTAGCTTAGCAGCAGGCGGGAGTGCACGCGCCTGGTAACGAGCTTCAGGTTTTCATCGCCGGGGTATATTTCGTGACCAAGGCTACCGTCCGGGGCGACCAGGCGTTCCGAATACTCGGGCAGCTTGTCGCTTTCCGTATAAAAACACAGCTCCACTTCGCCGTGGGGTGTTATTCCGCCCCACACCCCGTGGGCGTAGCGCAAAGAGGCTTCCGCAGCCTGTTCGTACTCATAACGAATGCGCAAGAGCTCCTTGTCCTGGCTCATACAAACTCCTCAGGCTTTTAAAATTTCAAAGACTTCGTCCTGCATGACAGACTACGCAGCCCGCCTGCGTGTACTTGGCAATTGAAATAGTGATTTAGGAAAGCGCAGGGTAATGAGGATTTTTGTTCACTGGCAAGGAAGACGAATTCCGGGCGAAGCGAAGTGCATCAAGACATACATACGCTTCTTACGGAATAAGTCTGACGCGACCAGGGGGGTAAAAAGACCATTAATCAGTGCTTCCTTGGTTACAAACGCGATGGTTGCTCAGACGTTCGTGGCATGAATTCTGCCGCCTAGCAATTCAGGCAATAGTATGGGCTTTGCGGCTGCGGGGCGACCGGATTCTCCGTAGGACCTGTCCACCTGGCCTGCGTGTAGCTTTACAGAGTGCAGGGCGACATACTGTTCGGCATTATGCACTTTTTGCCTTTCCCCCTGCGCCCTGACATCATCAAGCATTGATGAGTAGGGCCTGGGGGTCAAGGGCAAATCATATTCGCGTTCAACAAAACGTGTTGGCGGCAAATACAGGTTGTGCCAGCGTAGTTTACTCCAATGAACCATATCGCTTCCTTGTTGCAAAACACGATCAGCCCAGATTGGGACCTGTGAGCGACAAACGAACCTCTCTCGTATCCTGCATAGGTAATACTACCGTATCATATCTAATCCCGCAAGCCATGCTTTTTTCAGAACTGAACTACGTGACTACCGGGGCGATTTCCTGGGACGATTTCCCGGGCTATCTCCGGTTCTTCCGGCGGACAAGCGCTTCTTGCCTTGCTTCGGCGGGTAAGGTATTATATCTGTTTGATTGTTCATATGTTCGGCAATAACTGTGCGCCCGGTCTTTTTCAGGCCGCTGCCGCAAAAGGTGCTTCGTCAATATGGCTAATGCCCCCGGCCCCAGACATGGCGGCGAAATTTACTCCCTGGCCCGCAAACTGCGCACTTCGCATGAAAAATTGCTCGATTTCAGCAGCAATACCAACATATTTGCCTATTCTCTGACCCATAGTCTGGTTTCGCAAACTCCCTACCCTTTTTTACATTACCCGGACACATCCGCCGCCGAACTGGTAGACGCCATTTCCCGGCACGAGGGGCTTGAGCCGGACAGAATTCTTCCTGGCAACGGCGCGGCAGAGCTTATCTGGCTTTTCCTTCGGGCGCTCGAGCCGCGCAAGGTGCTGTGCATTGGTCCGGTTTTTTCCGAATACATCATCGCCTGCGACGCGCTGGGCATTGCCTACGACATTTTGACCCCGCCAACCGAAAACGACTTCTGCTTCACTCCGGAAAACCTGCAAAACCTGTGGGAAAGTGAGGCGGATCTCGTTATTCTTTGCACCCCGAACAACCCGGCCGGCATCACCTACCCGAACATGGACGCCGTGCTGAACATGCTGCGCTCCCCACGCGTGCTGATAGACAACTCGTACCGCGAATTCCTTTTCAGCGACCCGGTCAGCTATGCGGAAAACAGCTATCAGAGATACCAGCAATGCATTCGCCCCGGCGTCAGTCTGTTCACCTTGCACAGTTTCACCAAATTTTTCTGCTGTCCAGGCATCAGGCTCGGCTACCTCATGGGCGACCGGAACCAAATTGCGCGGGTGGAAAACCTGCGTCCTTCCTGGACTATCAGCCCCTTTGCCCAGCAGATGGGCGGTATATTTCTTACCAGGCTGGAAGAATATCAGGCTACCCTGCCCCCGCTGCGCCAGGCGGTGGAAGCCTGTGGGCGGGAATTGCGCAGACTGGAATGCATACACCCGGACAAGGTTTTTGAAGGAGTCAGTTTTTTATGCTGCGGCCTGACCTCCCGCTTCAATGCCCCCGGCATGACCAAGGCTCTGGCCGCAAGGCGTTTGCTAGTACGCGATTGTGACAGCATTCCCGGTATGCCGCGGAATTTCATTCGCATCCAGGCCTGCCCTGAAGAAGATTTTTCCACTTTGCTCGAAGCCTTTGATGATATTATGGCAGACAGGGACTGAGTTGCCGTTTCCTTTTACGGACAAGCACGGCATAAAAAAAAGAAAGGATCTCGCATGTATATAGTCACAGGCGGCGCGGGTTTTATTGGCAGCGCCATGGTCTGGAAACTGAACACTCTTGGCATTACCGACATTCTGGTGGTGGACAACCTCGGTACCTCGGAAAAATGGAAAAACCTCGTTAACCGCCGCTATACCGAATATCTGCACCGCGATGTCTTTATTGACATGGTAAAACGCAATGCCCTGGGCGACAACATTGAAGCCGTTATTCACATGGGGGCCTGTTCTTCGACCACAGAGCGCGATGCTGATTTTTTGATGCGTAACAACCTGGCGTACAGCAAGGCGGTGTGCCTTTTTGCCAAAGACAAAAAAGCCCGCTTCATCAACGCCAGCAGCGCTGCCACCTATGGCGACGGAAGTCTTGGCTTTGACGACGACCTTTCTGCCATTGATTCCCTGAAACCGTTGAATATGTATGGTTATTCCAAACAGCTTTTCGATGTATGGGCCAGAAATACAAAAGAGATGGAACGTATTGCCAGCCTGAAATTCTTTAATGTTTACGGCCCTAATGAGCAGCATAAAGACGACATGCGCAGCGTGGTGAACAAAGCCTTCCACCAGATATCGCAAACCGGCGGCATGCGCCTTTTTCGCTCTGACCGGCCAGACTACCCTGATGGCGGTCAAATGCGCGACTTTGTATACATCAAGGATTGCGTAGACATCATGTGGTGGCTGGTTGAAAATCCGCAGGTAAACGGCATTTTCAATATCGGCACCGGCAAGGCCAGAACATGGAATGACCTGGTAAATGCCGTGTTCGCCGCCATGAACAGAGAAGCCAACATCGAATACATCAACATGCCGGAACATCTGCTTGGCAAGTACCAGTACTTCACTGAAGCACAAATGCAGCGCCTGCACGCAGCGGGCTATGACAAGCCCATGCACACGCTTGAACAGGGCGTTACCGATTATGTGCAATATTACCTCGCATCCCCTGACCCGTACCTGTAACGGTTTTACTGAAAGTCATCGCCTGATAAAGTATGAAATGACCTGTACGAAACTTCGCTGCCGGAAAAGCAGCACGTCAATATAAGGAGGCTCCATGATCCAAACAAGTACACAGCGCCCATTTGCCGGTCGCACACATATTATTGATGCCTTGATGGCCGCATCTGCCCAGGAATCCATAACCGTATGCGGCTGGGTACGTACCCGCCGCGACGCCAAAGGGCTCAGCTTTCTTGAATTGAACGACGGCTCCTGCCTTTCCAACATTCAGGTGATTATTGATGAAAGCTCTCCGGCCCATGCGGCGCTTGAGCCGGTAAACACCGGTGCCAGCGTGTCTGTTAGCGGCAAGCTGGTGGAATCTCCCGGCAAGGGGCAAAAATGGGAAATACACGCAACCGGCCTGCATCTTTTCGGTGACGCGGACCAGGAAAGTTTCCCCCTGCAAAAAAAACGGCACTCTGACGAGTTTTTGCGCACAATCGCCCACCTTCGCCCAAGGACCAACAAGTTCGGTGCCATGTTTCGCATCCGTTCCGAAGCGGCCTTTGCCATTCACGAGTATTTCCGTGAAAATGGTTTTTTCCACGTGCACACCCCCATTCTTACCGGGTCAGACGCGGAAGGCGCAGGGGAAATGTTCCGCGTAACCACCCTGCCGCCCGACCATTGCCAGGAAGACGGCAAGGCCAAGCCGGCCAACCCTTATGAAACCGACTTTTTCGGCCGTGAATGCAACCTCACCGTATCCGGCCAGCTGGAAGCGGAAAACATGGCCCTGGCGCTTGGCAAGGTCTATACCTTCGGGCCTACCTTCCGGGCGGAAAATTCCAATACGCCGCGCCACTGCGCCGAGTTCTGGATGGTTGAGCCGGAAATGGCCTTTGCAGACCTTGAAAGCAACATGAACCTTGCGGAAGATCTTACCCGCGAAGTTGTCAAACGCGTTCTTACCCGCTGCCCCCAGGATATCGACCTGTTCAACCGTTTTGTAGATACAGATCTGATGCACCGCCTGGAAAAGCTGGTAAACGAGCCCTTTGCCCGAATAAGCTACACCGAAGCGGTGGAGATTTTACAAAAAAGCGGCAAGGCCTTTGAATACCCGGCCTTCTTCGGCACTGATCTGCAAACGGAGCACGAGCGATTTCTTGCTGAGGAGCACTTCACAAAGCCCGTAATCGTATATAACTACCCCAAAGCGATAAAAGCCTTCTACATGCGCCTGAATGACGACGGTAAAACCGTTGCCGCCATGGATGTGCTTGTTCCGCGCATTGGTGAACTGGTGGGCGGCAGCCAGCGTGAAGACCGACTCAATGTTCTGGAAGCGCGGATAAAGGAACTCGGTCACGACATGGCCCATTACTGGTGGTATCTTGATTTGCGGCGCTTCGGCAGTACGCCCCACGCGGGCTTTGGCCTTGGCTTTGAACGCCTGTTGATGATGCTCACCGGCAATACCAACATTCGTGACGTTATCCCGTTCCCCAGAACGCCCAACAACCTGGAGTTTTAAAGTGCCGGATTTTGAATTCACCCCGAAAAGCGCCTGGGAAAGCTACAGCACTCCCAAAGAAGAAAAGGCCGTTCGTGCCCTGGCTGAGCGCTATGTCGATTTCCTTTCCCGCTGCAAAACGGAGCGCGAAACCATAGCCTATGTCAAGGAACGTCTTGCAAAAGCGGGCTATAACCAAAGCTACGGAAACGGCAAGGTAATGCGCGACCTGCAGGGCAAAAGCCTGTTTATAGCCCGGCGCGGCAAGGCCCCGCTGGCCAGAGGACTTCGCTTTATCGGCGCCCACGCCGATACCCCCCGCCTTGATTTCAAGCAACGCCCTCTGCTTGAGCAGGCAGGCGTCGGTCAGGCCAAAACCCATTATTACGGCGGCCTTCGCAAATACCAGTGGCTGGCAAGGCCCCTTGCCATTCACGGGGTTGTGGTCAAACAGGATGGAACGCTCGTCAACGTAGCCCTTGGCGAAGCCCCGACTGATCCGGTATTCACTATTGCCGATCTGCTGCCGCACCTTGCCCGCGAACAGGCAGGGCAGACAGTAAGCAAGGCTTTTTCTGCCGAACGGCTGAATCTTATTCTGGCCCACAAGCCACTCAAGGCGGCAGCCCCGGAAAAGAGCGGGAAAAAAGGAAAAAAAGCGGAAGAATCCAAAGAGCCGGTCAAGGCTCGCATACTCGCCCTTCTTCATGAGCGCTACGGTATTATAGAGGAAGACCTGTATTCAGCGGAATTGCAGGCGGTTCCGGCAGGTCCGGCCCGCTTTGTCGGCCTTGATGAAGCGCTTGTCGGCGGCTATGGGCATGATGACCGGATCTGCGTTTTCTGCGCTCTGGAAGCTCTGCTCAATTCCCGGGCAAACCCGGCGCACACTCAATGCATCATGTTATGGGACAAGGAAGAAATCGGTTCAGAAGGCTCCACAGGGGCCAAATCCCGTTTTTTTGAATATTGCGTACAAGATATGTTGGCCGCCTGGGAACCGAAAACCCGTTTTTCCACTGTCATGCTGGAAACAAAGGGCATTTCGGCGGATGTGCATGCAGCCATTGACCCGGACTGGCAGGAACTGCACGAAAAACTCAATTCAGCGACCCTCGGCTACGGCCCCTGCATGTGCAAATTCACAGGCAGCGGCGGCAAATATGAAGCGAACGACGCCCACCCCGAATATATTGCCTGGCTGCGAGACGTTTTCAACAGCAAAAAAATCCCCTGGCAAATGGCAGAACTGGGCAAGGTGGACGGCGGCGGAGGCGGCACCGTAGCCATGTATCTTGCGGCCTACGGAATGAACATTATAGACTGCGGCCCGACAGTTCTTGGCATGCACAGCCCCTTTGAGCTTGCCAGCGCCGTTGATGTATACGCCACAACCCTGGCCTTCACAGCATTTTTTGATGCCAAATAGCGGCTTCTGGGCTATAAATACAGCAAACCCTGAAACGGTCTTTGGGCGGATACAAGTTCCCCCAAAGACCGTTTTGCCCGACACCATAACCGCAGAGAACGCAATGATCTTCCCTTCCTCCGCAAAGCGACACGTTTGTATACAAAGATTGTCGCGCAGGGTCTTTTGGGGCTTGCTGGTTTTCACCGCCGCCTGCGCTCTCCCTTTTTTCCCAACCCCATGCTTTTCGGCCCAGCCCTTGCCGGTTCTGGTCAGTATTGCCCCCCAGAAATTCATTCTTGAGCAAATCGCCAAAGACGCGGTGCAGGTGACAACGCTGGTAGAGCCGGGTATGGACCCCCATTCCTATGAGCCTTCCCCCTCAAAGATTCGCGCTGCGCAAGAGGCTGGCCTGTGGTTCACCATTGGCGTGCCCTTTGAAGACATATGGGTCCCGCGCATTACCGGCGCTGCCGAAAATCTGCACACAGTTTCCTTTATCAAAGGCATCACCCGGCTGAAAATGCATGAAGAGGAACTGCTTTCACGGCCTTCTCTTGCGCCTGCCCCCGGCGCGTTGTCGTCCGCGGACGCAGCCCCTGCCGTTCATGATGGGGAAGAAAATCATCCAGAGCACACGCCCGGTCATCACGAGCAGGAGGGAGGGCACCACGGTCATGGGGAAGGTAATGGCGAAGATCCCCACGTCTGGCTCTCTCCCATGCTTGTACGGCAGATGCTGCCCGGCATCGCCCGAGAGCTTGCTAAACGGCTTCCGGAAAAAGCGGCTGAATTTCGGGCCAATGCCCGCTTGTTCGCCGACGAACTGGAAAAGCTGGACAAGGAATTGGCGGTCATGTTCGCTGAAACCCCGCAGGAAAAACGCGTGTTCCTGACCTTTCATCCTTCCTGGCAATACTACGCCTTCAACTACCAGCTTACGGAACTGACCATTGAAGCGGACGGAAAGGAGCCTGGCCCCCAGGCCCTGCAACACATCGTGGACCTGGCAAAGCGCCATGCGATACGCAGAATATTTGTAGAGCCCCAGTTTCCGAAATCCGCAGCCCGAGCCGTTGCCGAAGTTATTGCAGCAGACATTGTGGTCATGGACCCGCTTGCCGAAGATATCATGGATACATACCGTTCCATGGCAGCCAAACTCGTTACATCCTTCAAGGACTGATTGCGCATGAGGGAACAAACACCCCATGAAGCCGCCGCTCCGGCTCCGGCAACTTCTCCGGTTACCCCGGCGGTTCTGCTGCAAGATGTGTCCTTTGCCTATGAAAACTGCGAGCCGGTCCTCAAGGACATTTCACTTTCCGTAGCGCAGGGAGACTTTCTTGCCTTGCTCGGTCCGAACGGCGGCGGTAAAACCACCCTGTTACGCATTCTGCTTGGCATACTGGCCCCAAGCACCGGAACCGCCCGCATTTTTGGGCAGTCACCCGCTTCGGCCAGCGGTCACATCGGATATGTTCCGCAGTTTTCCACCATGGCCAAAGACTTTCCCTGCACTGTTCTGGATATGGTGCTGATGGGCGCAGCCCGGCCCGGCTGGCGCGGGGCTTTCTGGCCCACAGACAAAAAAGCAAAAGACAAGGCAACGGCCTATCTTGCTCTGCTCGGCATGGAAAAGGTGCTGCACCGCAGCGTATGCGACCTTTCCGGAGGCCAACGGCAACGGGCGCTGGTTGCCAGGGCGCTCATGAGTTTTCCCGCCGTATTTCCTTGCGAGCCACAGACCAGCGTCCCTTTGCCCTATCTGCTGCTTCTGGACGAACCCACGGCCAGTGTTGATCCCGAAGGCACCTTCTGCTTTTACGAATTTCTGGGCAAGCTCAAGGGCTGCGTCAGCATTATTGTTGTCAGCCATGACCTGTTTATTGCCTCCCCGTTTTTTTCCAGAGTGGCCTTTGTCAATAAAACCTTGTCTACCCTTGACGATACGGAAATTTCCCCGGAAAACCTGACGCACCTCTTTGGTCGCCACCTGCATGACTGCCCGGTGGCAGACATGCAGCACGCAGGACAGGCCATTCACCCTGACGGTTGTTCTCACCCGGCCTGCGCTTCCCGTGCGCCTTCTACAGCGGAAGATTTTTTTGGCTCAAACAATTCCAGGGAGCAGGTTTTGTAACATGGACAACCTGCTCTCCGGGGGGCTGGCCATGCTGGCCTCGCCTTTCATGCGCCAGGCCCTTGTCGCCTCATTCCTTGCCAGTATAGCCTGCGGCGTGGTGGGCACCCTTGTGGTGCGCAGCCGCCTTACCTTTCTCGCCGGCGGTGTTGCGCATGCCGCATACGGAGGTATTGGTCTGGCCTTTTGCTTCGGCATTCCCGTGCTTCCGGCAACCCTTGCGTTTTCACTTGCCGCTTCCATGCTTATGGGCAGCCTTTCCTTGCGGGGCAAGCACTCCGGCGATACCGCAGCAACGGATACGGCCATCGGTGTTCTATGGGCAGGCGGCATGGCTTTCGGCATTATCCTTATTGAGCTGACGCCGGGCTACGCCGGTGAGTTGATGGGCTTCCTTTTCGGCAGTATTCTGACCGTACCTGCAGCGGATATCCTGGCTATGGCTTTTTTTGACGCTGCCATCCTGGCCCTGCTGGTCTGGTTCTACCAAGGGTTTTGGGCCTTGTGCCAGGACAGGGATTTTGCCGGAACCCGCGCTGTGCCGGTAAACGCGCTGTATCTGCTCCTTGTCGGCATAACCGCCGTTACCGTTGTGCTGCTTATCCGTATTGTCGGGCTTATCCTTGTATTGGCCCTTCTGACCATTCCCCCGGCACTGGCCGAAAAAAAGGGCCGCCCGCTGTACGCATGCATGCTCGCCGCCAGTCTGTATTCTTGCATATTTTGCGTTATCGGCCTGCTCGTTTCCTGGCATCTCGACATTTCCTCCGGAGCAGCCATTATTGCCGTTGCGACCTGCGTTTATTTTCTGCGACCGGCCCTGAGGGCTGTCTCCAGATAAAAAATGTCGTTTCAAGTTCAAGGCCCCCGGCCTGCCAGAACTCTTTTCCCCTCCGGGTTGGCGCTCACTGGTATTACCGTACATTCGCTTGCGCTATAGATAATTTCAATATATCTTTGTCCCATGTTCGATTTTCGTAAAATAGAAGCCTTTTGCAAGGTATGTGAGCAGCGCAGCTTTTCCAAGGCAGGAGAAGCGCTTTTCCTTTCACAGCCTACGGTCAGCGCTCATATTCAATCACTCGAACGTGATTTTGAAGTGCGCCTGCTTGACCGTATGGGGCGCACAGTGCTGCCAACCCCGGCCGGCGCTGTGCTATATCGCTATGCAAAACAGGCTTTTGCCCGGCTTGAAACGGCCAAAGCAGAAATCAGCGCTCTCACGCTGGAAGTTACGGGCGATCTGATTATCGGCAGCAGCAGCATTCCCGCCCACCATGTGCTGCCCGATGTTCTGGCTTCTTTTTCGGAAATGCACCCCAAAGTGCACCCCAGCCTCATGGTGGCTTCCAGTGCGGCAATTTTGCGCCATGTGCACGATGGCGACATCATGACCGGGATTGTCGGCTCAATCAACCACCACGAACCGGACATTATTTCCACCCCCTTGCTGGACAGTGAAATTATCATCATCGCCCCGCCCTCACTGGAAATGCAACCTCTTGCGCAAGCCTCTTCAAGCGCCTCTGCCCTGCCGCAAATCAGCTTTGCCTTTGCCAAAACACTGCCCTGGATTTTGCGTGAAGAAAGCTCGACCACCCGGCGTCTTTTTGAAGAAGCCGTGCATCATGCCGGACACAATGTTCGCCAGCTCAATGCCAGACTGAAAGTGGACAGCTCACACGCCGCCGTGCAATATGTGCGGGCCGGGCTTGGCGTAAGCGCCGCCGCCCGCATTGCCGTACAGGAAGAGTTGGACCGGGGCGACATACGCGCCTTCGGCCTGGAAGGTGTTTTTGCTTCCCGCCAGTTCGTGTGTATTGCCAACACCCGTCGCATGCCCTTTCCTTCCGCGACCGTATTTCAGGAATTTCTGCTTTCAAGCACTACCCGTCTGCGCCTGCAAAACCCGCTCTCCTCCCTGCCCGACGCTTCTTTTCCAGAGTAATCCGCATGTTTGCTTTTTACGATCTTTCAACCGGACAGCCTGTTCGCATTGAAAACGCTACGCTTCAAGCTTTTCCCGACGCGGAAAAGCCGGTCTGGCTGCACCTGACAAAGCCTACGGAAGAAGAGTGCGCCACAGTATCGGCCTTAGCCTCCATTCCACCGGAACACTTGCACGCCGCGCTGGATTTTCATGAACGCCCGCGCGCCGAATTTGATGATGACATAGTGCTTGTCGTTGCCAGGGCTTCCGTACCACAAAGCAGCCTGCCCACTACCGGCGCTCCCTTTGCCACCTGCCCCATAGCAATCATTCTCACCAGGTCGCTGGTGGTCACAGTCTGCCTGGTGGAGCAGGCCGTGGAAAATTTGCTGAACCAGAAGCTTATGGGTAAAGGAGAACGCCGGGAAGAACGACTTGTCCTTTCCCTTTTGCTGCGCATAAGCACCACTTTTATCAAGCACCTGCAAATAATGAACGAGCAACTTGACGCTATGGAACTCGCCCTGCACGAATCCATGCACAACAAGGAGCTTGTCGCCATGCTGCACCTGGAAAAGGGACTGATCTTTTTCCTAACCGCGCTCAAGGGCAACCAGGCCGTACTGGATAAGATTCGCGCAAAACCGCCCCTCCCCGATTGTCCGGAATGCCGTGCGCTGCTTGATGATGTGATTATTGAAAACAAGCAGGCTACCGACATGGCGGAAATCTTTTCGCAGGTTATTGGCAGTATCAGCGACGCCTTTGCGTCCATTATTTCCAATAATCTTAACAAGGTGATGAAACTGCTGACGGGCCTGACCATTGTCTTTATGATTCCCACCATCATAGGCGGCATTTACGGCATGAACGTTTCTCTGCCAATGGAAAACGAACCATACGCCTTTGTGGGCCTGTGCGGTATATGCGTCACGCTTTCCATTGCTGTTTTCTGGTTTTTACGAAAAAAACACTGGATCTAGTGCTCTGTCTCAGAAATTGATGAGTAAATTTCTGAGGAGATCGCAAGGCGAAAAGCGTGGTTTCCGCCTTGCTCACGCCGCCTTGGGCGGCGCGCCGGGCTTGACAGCCGGGCGCGCCAGTGTCCTGATTTTGTATATGAATTTATGGTTCAGGATACCAGAGAGTGTCGTCACGAGCTTGGATTTTCTCTGCTAAGGCGTGACAGGTTCACCAGATGGGAGTGGGCTCTTTCGCCCATGACCTCCTGGGGGAGTTGTCGCAACGCAGGCGGGGGACAAGCTTGGGTTCGCCCGATTATACTGTTTGTAGGGAATAAGAGATTGAGAGGGACAAGGCCCTTGCATGAAAATATTGCACACATCTGACTGGCATTTGGGCCGGTTGCTTCATGGTCGCAGGCGGCATCAGGAGATGGAGGCATTTCTTGACTGGCTCCATGCGGTTATTGCGCGTGAAAAGGTGGATGTGCTGCTTGTTGCCGGTGATGTGTTTGATTCCACCACCCCCGGCAACCTCGCTCAGGAGCTGTATTACCGTTTTCTGGCCAGGGTTGCCCTGTCGCCGTGCAGGCATGTGGTGATTATTGCAGGCAACCATGACTCGCCTTCCTTTGTTTCCGCCCCGCAAGAATTGTTGCGCTCCTTGCATATCCACGTTGTCGGCGCCCCCTGTGTCGAGCCGGAAGATGAAGTGCTGCTTCTCAAAAACGCGGCGGGTGAGCCGCAGCTTATGGTATGCGCGGTGCCCTTCCTGCGGGACAAGGACATACGCCTGGCAGAACCGGGAGAAAGCATAGAAGACAAAGAGCGTAAAACCCTGGAGGGCATTACGGCGCATTATGAGCGGGTGTTCGCCTTTGCCGACCAACTGCAGACAACGCTTTCCGCTCCTGTTCCCGTTATTGCCATGGGCCACCTTTTTACCAACGGGGCGCGCACAACAGAGGGAGACGGGGTGCGCGAGCTCTATGTCGGCTCTCTGGCCCATGTGCCTGCGGCCCTGTTTCCGGAGTATCTTTCCTACGTGGCGCTCGGCCATTTGCACATGCCGCAGACGGTAGGCGGAACACCCGCCGTGCGCTATTGCGGCTCTCCCCTGCCCATGAGTTTTGGCGAGGCAGAGCAGGAAAAAGCGGTCTGCCTGATAGATTGCCGGAATGGACAATGCACATCTTCCACGCTTGCCGTGCCGGTATTCCAAAAACTTGTCAGGCTTCAGGGCACCTGGGAGCATATTGAAAAGCGGATTGGGGCGCTTGCCGAAGAAGATCTTGCTATCTGGCTGGAAATCATTCTGGACGACGAAGCGCTTATCGGCGATGTACGCGCCAGGCTTGATGCCCTGACTGCCGGAACCAAGCTGGAAATCCTGCGTATACGCGACAGCCGCATTGTTGCGCGCGTTCTTGGCAACGACGCCTTGACCGAAAACCTGGCCGAGCTTGATCTGGACGATGTGTTCGCGCGTTGCCTGGAAGAACACGCCATTCCCGATGCCCAAAAAGTCGAGCTGACTGCCGCGTATAAGGAGTTGCTCACAGACTTTTTCGCAGAAGACATACAAGCCGGATAACCGAGGCAAGGCAAACGCGGCATGCGAATTCTTACCCTGCGATTCAAGAACCTCAACTCGCTCTATGGCGAATGGGAAATTGACCTGAACCACCCGGCCTATTCGGTGGAAGGCATATTCGCCATTACCGGCCCGACCGGCGCGGGCAAAAGCACCATTCTGGATGCCATCTGTCTTGCCTTGTACGGCAGAACCCCCCGCCTTGCCGCCATTAACCAGAGCAGCAACGATATATTGTCATATGGCGCTACAGACTGCTTTGCCGAAGTGACCTTTGCCACTCACGCTGGTGAATTTCGTTGTTACTGGGGCCAGAACAAAGCCAAGAAAAGCGGCAAACTGCAAAAGCAGAAGCATGAAATCCATGACGCCCAAAGCGGCGTGCTGTTGGAAAATTCCGTGCGCTCTGTAGCGGACAAGGTGCTGGACGTTATCGGCATGGATTTTGAGCAGTTCACCCGCGCCGTCCTTCTGGCCCAAGGGGGGTTTGCGGCTTTTCTGGAAGCCTCCCCCAAAAACCGCGCCCCGTTGCTGGAACAAATCACCGGAACGGAAATTTACAGCTCCATTTCAAAATACTGCCATGAGCGCAAAACGCGCGAGCAGCAAAAGCTCGAAAATATGGAAGCAGAGATGGGCGGCACGCACATACTTCTGCCCGAAGAAGAAAACGCCCTGCACGTACAAAACGCCGAACTGCGTGCAAAGGAAGCGCTTATACAGCAAAAGCAGGAGCAAAACAAAGAAGCTCTTTTCTGGCTCACCCTTCTTGCCGATCTGGAAAAAGAACTGCTCGCTCTGGAAGAAAACGAACGACAGATGCAAGGCAGACTGAACGCTTTTGCTCACGAAGCAGAGCGCCTTGCCCTTGCGGAAAAAGCCGCCGCCCTGGACAGCGCGCACACGGCCCTCACCCATTTGCGCGAAGAAGAAAAGCGAGGGCTTGCCCTGCTGGACCAGTTGGAGCGCGAGCTTCCCGAAATTGCAAAGCGCACAGACAACCTGCAACAGGAACACGAGGCCGCCCAAAGCGCCGCAGAGGCCCGAAAAACGGAACTGACCCGCCTGCGCCCACTTGTACAACAGGCCAGAGAGCTGGACTTGCTCATCAGGACGCAGGAAGCTTTCGCCAGGGAGCAAAGCGGTCTGCTTGAAAAAAACACTCGGGCCGTCAATGACCTTTTGCAGCAGCACAAGACCCTGCAGCAGCACCATGCACAGAAAGAGCGTGAAAAACGTTCCTTGCAAGCCATGCTTGAGCGCTCTGCCAACGATGCGGAACTGGCTCGTGATTTTGCAGCCCTTTGCGAACAACATGCCGCCATGCAAAAAGCCCAAATACAGGCCAATGCAGGCCAGACAGAACGAAACAGCGCCCAAAAAGATTTACAGAACGCACACAACGCGCGCGCACAGGCAGAGCGCATCTTTCAGGAGCACGAGGCCCGGCACACAGCGCTTCTGGAAACCAGGGCGCAAACCATGAGCGAACTGCAAGCCGTGCTGGCTGACCAAAACCTGACAGCCCTGGCGGAGCGCCACGCCCTGCTGCAACGCCAGACAAAGGCTCTTGAAGAACGCACCCGCGCCCTGAGACTTCTTGAAAATATCGAACGGGAAGCAAACCGCCTGCATGCTGAATTCGTCGCCGTGCAAAAAAAGGCAGAAACGGACGCGCTTGCAAAAACGCAGAACGAACAGCGCCTGGCCCAGCTTGAACATACACTTGCCCTTGAAGAAGAGAGAGAGCGCCTGCACACGCTTCGCGCCGCGCTGCAAGAAGGAGTTGTCTGTCCCTTGTGCGGTTCGCAGGAACACCCCTTTAGGCAAGCCCCCCCGGTTGCTTCTCACGATAGCGGGCCTGTCGCCCATACACAGACAAAGGCGGTACTGGCCGAAACTCGTGGGCAAATAACAAACCTTGTTGCCGCGCAGGCCGCAGCGCAAAGAGATCTCACCCATATCGCGCAGGAACGTGAACGGCTTGAACGCGAAGCGCACAGCGCCCGCACGTTACTGCAAAGCCCTTTACCGGATGGCACAACAGATGCCCAAGCCCCCCGCCTCTCTTCCCTGCAAGACGCCCCGGCCCTGCTGGACCTGACCATGAGCAAGGCGAAAGAGGCAGAAACCCGTCTTGCAAAAGCGCAGGAACTTGATTCCCGGCTCAGACAACAGGACGCGGCCCTTAACGAGCACCTGGCCCAACTGCATTTCGCAAGTCAGGCCATGGAACAGGCGCGGCACACAAAAGCCCTGCACTCCCAGCGTGTGGAGCAGCTTGCCCGTGAAAACGGCATCGCTTCCGAACAGGCCGCGCAGGCCAGGGAACGACTTGCTGATTCCTTGCGACGCTTTGTGCCGTCGCTTGCGGGCAGTGAGGACTTTGCGTCTGTCCTGCGAAGCCTTGAAGAGAGAAAAGAGAAACGGACAGAGTGCGAAAAACGCCTTTCCGATACGCAAAGCGAACTGGCTCTCGCCGCGGAACGGATATCGCTTTTACACACGCGCATCACGGCAGAAAAGGACGCGTTGCAGCACGCTACAGAACGCGCTGCCGCGGCCACGGTCGAGGTACAGGCCTTGCAAGAAAAGCGGCAGACCCTTTTCGGACTGCGCAATCCGGCTGAGGAAGAAATGGCTCTGGTCGCGGTCATTGACGAAGCGGAAAAAAAACTTTTGCAAGTGCAAACTTCGCTCGTTGCCGCCCATACCCTACTGGAGCAAACGCTTCTGCGCAAACAGGAAGCGCATGCTGACCTGCAAGCGCGGCAAAAAAAACTGGCCCCTGCCAATAGCGCCTTTGTAGCCCGCCTGCATGACGCACTCTTTGCCAATGAAGAAGAATACCACAATGCCCGTTTACCGGAGCCTGAATTGGCCAGACTGAAAAACGAGGCGCAGCGCCTGCATAAGGACCAGTTGGAACTGCTCTCTCTGCTCAGGGAAAAGCAGGCCGCGCTTGCCCTGCAAAAAAACAGGAAGCTTACGGAAAAAAGCTTGGAAGAACACGCCCAGGAAAAAACGGCCCTTGATGAGCAAAGTAAAAACGCGCAACTTGCCATGGGAGCCATCCAGGAAAAACTGACCCACAATAACAGCCAAAAAATGCTCTTGGCGCAACGAGTTGTTTTTTGGGAAGCCCAAAAACGCGAATTTGCCAGGTGGAGCGCCCTGCACGCCCTGATCGGTTCTGCAGACGGCGCAAAATACCGCACATTTGCCCAGGGGCTTACCTTTTCCCGGCTTATCGCCCAGGCCAACAAGCAGCTTGTCAAACTGTCCGACCGCTATTTACTGGACAAAGATGATTCCGAAGCCCTGGAATTCTCCGTTATCGACAATTACCAGGCAGGCGAAAAGCGCTCTATAAAAAACCTGTCCGGCGGGGAAAGTTTTATTGTCAGCCTGGCTCTGGCCCTCGGCCTAGCCCGGATGTCCGGAAGCGGCATGCGGGTTGATTCCCTTTTTCTGGACGAAGGCTTCGGCACCCTGGATGAAGATTCGCTCGATACCGCGCTGGAAACCCTTTCCGGCTTGCAGCAAAGCGGAAAAACAATCGGCATCATCTCCCACGTTGCCGCCCTGAAAGATCGTATTCCGTCAAGCATCCGGATAATCCCGCAAAATAACGGAAAAAGCCGAATTGAAGGGCCGGGTTGCCGCAGGGTCAGTTCCTGATTGACAAAGGCCCGGTTTTTTCTTTTGCTGCACCTATGCGCTATCACTATGCCCACACCTCAACGGAAGCGACAACCGGCTACTTCACCTGCAAGCCGGATCCGGCGCCTTCCCTGGCCGATGCCCTGGCCTACCTTGCCGCGCATCCCTTTGACGATTTCATGCGCCGGGACCTTCTGCGCCGCATAGCGGTGGAACCGGGCGCAAGCGCCCTTTTGCAGCAACAGTCAGTCAGGAGTTCGCCCTTGCGGGCGCTCATGGCCGAAGTCCTTCTGTTTGAACAGCTCGCAAGCGGACAGGACGCCAGCCCTGACACGGCAGAGCCATTACCGCCCGCTGACGCTTCTTCGCTCATCTATCTTCGTTGGGCAAAATTGCCGGACAGGCAGCTCCAACAGCGCTGGGTCGCCTTTTTTTCCACAAATCAGCGCGAGCACCGCATTCTCGCCCCTCTGGAAAAAACCGGGCTTCCCCCCTTGTACGATGCGTCTTTGGAAGCCGCGCCCGCTACCCCACAGGATGTATCGCTCCCCGGTGCAGCCAACGTTTTTACCGCGCCTTTTCCGGTTTCTCTTGCAAGTCTGCACGCGCAGTATAAGCCCGCAGTCGCACAGGAGGAAACGCCCGACATAGCGCAAACAATCGCCCTGGCTGAAGCGCGGCTGCATGAAGCGGGAATACTGGCGGGACCGGAAATGCGCCACACCGCATCGCTTTCGCCTATTGCCCTGCTCAGGCCATGGCGCATTGCCCTTTCCGTGCGCCAGGGGAGGCATGATTACGAAGTGCAGGGGCAGGCCATTAGCTATGGTCGGGGCCTCAGTCTCGAAAAGGCCCGCGTATCCTGCCTCATGGAAGTGGTGGAACGCGCCAGCGCCTATCCGGGCATTGAAGAAAACTGCGTAAGCAACAGAAAAAACGCCGCCCCGCTTCGTTTCGCAAGCAGATCGACCCTTGTTGCCGAAGGCCTTGCTGCCGTAAACCCCAATGACTACCCACTGGAAGCACCCTATAATGACGCCCCGCTGGCCTGGATGGAAGGTTTTTCATACAGTTGCGAAGGAACGCGGGAGACGGTGCTTGTGCCGGTGCAAATGGTCGGGCTGTTCTGTAACCTGGATGAAATTACCCTGTATGACGCGCCGGGTTCAACCGGCATTGGCGCGGGAACTACAGCGGAATGGGCCATGCGTACAGCCCTGCTGGAAGTTTTGGAGCGCGATGCGGAGGCAACAAGCCCCTACAGCAAAGCCCGCTGCTTCACTCTTGCGCCAGACAGCCATACCGGTCCGGAGCTTGGAGCGCTCATGCGAGCTTATGCGGCACGGGGCATTCAGGTCATGTTTCAGGATGTGACCGGCGAGATGGGCGTGCCTGTGTACAAATGCTTTGTGCTGACAAGAAAAGGCGCTGTTACGGCAGGCTATGGCTGTAGCCTTTGCGCGAGAAGCGCTCTGGTTTCAGCCCTGACAGAAACCCCGTTTCCCTACCCGGATGGCGGCCCTTCCGGGCCGTTATTACGCAAGCTTCCAAGTGTAAGCGCCGCAGATTTGCCCGATTATTCTCTCGGTAATGTAAAAGCCGAGTTTGCCCTGCTGGATAGTTTGCTGCGCCGCAACGGCAGAACGGCGGTATATGTTCCGCTCACCCGCTCCGACCTGGAATTTCCCGTCGTGCGCTGCCTTGTGCCCGGTATGGAGCTTGCCGCCGACCGCGATACCTTTTCGCGCATCCCCAGACGCCTGTATGCAAATTACCTGAAGCTCATGCAATATGGCTAGCGTTCCGGCTCCAAAAAAAGCGCCCGCATTTTTTTCGCATCAACGCCCAACTCTTCGGACAAATAACGCTGCACACTGCCGCTTTTCTTTTCCATGGCGGTGATCGCCGCCTCAAGATAGCTCTGTTTGACTGTGAACAATGCTTTTCTTTCCGGGTTCCTGGTTATCAGGTCGTCATACTTTCCTTCCAGATAGCGGGCGGAATCCATGTAATCCCGAAGCACGATTTCCTTGTCAACGCCGAGAGAAAACAGAATAAGAGCCGCCGCATAGCCTGTCCGGTCTTTTCCGGCAGAGCAGTGGAACAGCAGCGGCAGGTTTTCTTCCTTTTGAATCTGGGTAAAAAATTCCTTGTATACGGCGACAATATGCTCGTCCGTAACCATGGAACGGTTCAAGTGTTCCATGAACTCATCACCCAGCGCACGGCTATACTCTTCTTCCGGGTCAACGTTCGGGTCGAGCGAACCGGGCAGCACAGGATAGTGCAAAACGTGCTTCACGCTGGCAAGGTTCCTGTCCGGCGCCTTGGCTGCTTCCGAAACCGTGCGAAAATCCACAATGGTATGCAACGGTATGCTTCCGAGGTAGGCAATATCGTCATCCGTCAAATGTGCCAGGCTGTCTGAGCGAACCAGTTTTCCCCAGCGCACGGTTTTGCCGTCAGCGGTACGTATTCCGCCCATATCGCGAAAATTGTACCCGCCGGAAAGGGGTAGGCGGACCGCTGCCAGCCTTGTGCTTGTACCGCCCTGCTCCAGAATGAAATATTGCCGGACATTATTCGCATACGGCACTTCCCAGCGGCCCGCCTTTTCCCCGCGTAACACTTCCTCGCCTTTTACCGCATCGGCAGTTGCGCCGACCAGATCAGAGCCGGCGCAACGATATAAAGCCCATGGCGCATCGTCTGTAATATGCAGCGTGGCAACTTTTGTATGCCTGTCCCGCTCGATACGCGCCTGTTCTGTGCCCGCGCACAGGCCGGTTTTGGGAATGCAGCACACAAAGCAGACAGCACACAGCATACAAAAAAACAGCACGGCCTTTCCCCCGTTTTTATCAAACATTACACCAGAGCAAATTACCATATATACATTTCCAATGGTACAATCCTCTTGCCTTTATTCCTGGCCGTCCAGTTCCTCTTCCAGGGTTTCCAACACGATGCCCCTGGCTATGCGCTCAATGGCGGGAATATCCGGCGACGGGGCCAGAAGGTCGAGATAGTCCTTGCCCTCCTTGAGCAAGACCCCGGCCTTTTCCGAATAGGACAGAATAAACTCCGTAGCCAGGGCGACAACGGCAGGCTCTTCTTTTTCAAGCGCGGCCCAGGCCTCATCAAAGCCCATGCCCAGCACTCGCGAGCGTTCTTCCGCCGTCAGGGAATGCAAGGGGATTTCGTTTTCGCTCATGGTTATCCTTTCAAGGTTGCGTCAAAGTATTTGCCGACCCCGTAATCCCTGCGCCGGAAAAAGCGTTCAGCGGAGGGGCCGATAATTTGCAGTTCCGGGTGGGAAGCCTGCACATCAAGGGCGATGCGCATTTCCTTTGTGCAGCCGGTGGAAAAGGTGGAGTCCTTGCCGGACCAGGTGGAAGGCACTTTGCGCTTGAGCAGGGAAAAACTTTTTTCAATATCTTCCACCGTCTGAAAACGCCATACGTCCAGAAGACCGCTGCGCTGGACAAACTCCCACATGAACATCAAATCGTCGCCGTCCATGCCTTTCACAAAGTGCTCCGCAGGGTTGATAATAAAGGTATTATCAAGGCGAGAGCGCAAATAACTTACAAAGGCGTTCACCACCTTCAACGCGGTTCTGGTCTGGCCGGGAATGGAGCCGATGATGGCGCTGTAAAACATGACTGTTTTGCCCTGCTCCCTTGCTTCACGCATGGAAGCAACAATGTTTCGCGCATAGCTCAGAATTTCATGTTCAGGGAATTGACGAATCCACTCGGCCTTGGGTTTGAGTTCCAGGCGGAAAGTTCCGTCCGGATCGCGCCAACTGCAGATGATGTCACGGGTGAACTTGTGGCTTGTGTCGAGAATAAGCTGTTTGTTCCTGCGGCCCTTGGCTATGACAATATCGCATTCCTTCCAGGCTCTGGAAAAGGTCACACTGGTCCGGTACAGGTTCAGTTGTTCGGAAAGCCCGTCGGAAATGACCAGGCACTGGTTTTCCCGCACAAGGCGCAGCAGTTCATTTTTGGTAAGGGAATCTTCCCTGGTAATAAACAGGCCGTGCACCATGGACTTGAGCGAACCTGCGTCATCATCAAGATCATCAACGGTCATGGTGTCGAAATAAAAGGTATCCTTCAGGCAGAGCACCACCTGATGCCCCTGGCGTTGCAGCGAACGGACAAAGGCCAGATCAAAAACAAAACCACCGGCAATGTCGGGAATATACAAAACCTTTTTCCGGGCGGTGCCTTCCTGTTTAAAGGCTTCTTCCAGACAAGCGAGGTTTGCGTCTTCCGAGGTCATTTCTTTTTTGACAACATCCAGCGACGGGCTTTCTTCCAGCCACAGGTTTGGCAGGGTGGATGCGCGAAGCAGGCGCTCCATTTCGGTCAGATACAGCTTCCAGCGAAGCTCCGGAATGGAGTTGCAGCTCTCGTCCAGGGGCGGACATTGCTGCACAATCTCCATAAAAGCCGCGTCCTGCAACAAGGCGAATGCCCGCAGGTTGCGCAATTTCTTCGTAACGGTAAAGGTAGCCGGGTCGCCGCATTGGGTAAGCACAATGGTAAGCAGGCGCTTTGCCATGCGCGAGGGCAATATCATCCGCTCGGCAAAAAACAGGTTGAAACGGTAGTGACAAAGAGCCAGCACCCGGCTGGACGCTTCTTCCGTCATATCATACGATTGAACAAGTTGGGTAACAAAGCGCCAGATTTTCAGATATTCTTCGGAAAGCTCCGCCCCTTTGCCGTGATAAATCAAAAAAAACAGTTCATCGTCACAGGGCAGATACACCTGGTCATCTTCAAGGGCGACCATAAAGCGAATCTGTTCCGGCGAAGCCACAATGGAGGGGTTGAGCAGGTACTCGATATTGTTTTCCGTCAGGAAGTGATACAGCCAGGCTTCCAGCGCCGTGTTGCTGCTCATACGGATGTCGCTTACCCTGCGTATTTGCGGTAATGCAATATTCACATGCATGTTCACTCCTGAGAAGAGCGGGACGTTCGTTTGGATTCCTGTACAAACCCGACCTGACGCAGACGTTTGAAGTAATCCTTCACCATAAAGTCGGCCACAAGAATTCGACCGGGCATCCCGCTGACGGTCAAAACGTCGCCTTCAGCCAGAGGATGCGCCTCCTGCCCGTCAAGAGTCAGATACAGATCGGGCGCAGCTTCCCCCACCTTCACTGAAAACCGGGTTCCGTGCTCCAGCACCAGAGGGGGGAAACTGGACAGATAGGGGCAGATAGCCGCCACAACGTAGTTGTTGAGCGTAGGTAAAAGCAGCGGCCCACCGGCAGAACCGGCATAACCGGAAGCCCCGGTAGGAGTTGAAAGAATAAGTCCGTCCGAGCGAAGGGCGATAAAGGGGGCGCCGTTTACGCCAAGCAGCAGGCTGACCAGCCTTGCCACCTTGCCACGGGTAACCACCACGTCATTGATAACTTCGCCCTGTAATATGGTGTCCTGTCCTCTCCGCAGAGAAAAATGCAGCGACATACGCTGCTCAACCGGCAATCCCTTGCTAATGGCTCGCTCCAGGGCTTTTTCCCAGGAATAAAAATCCAGCTCGGCAAGAAACCCCACCTTGCCGAAATTGATGCCCGCAATAGGTATGTTCATACCAAGAGCCTGACGGGCAACAGACACCATTGTGCCGTCCCCGGCAAGCACAAGAAGCAGGTCAGTTTCTTTCGGCAGGCATTCGGCCACATGCTGGCAGGGGTGAAGAATGGTGACGCTCTCAATGCCGCGTTCTGAAAGCCATTTTTCAACAATTCGGCCGGTTTTCATGCCGGCTTCGTTTCCTTCCTTGACTACCAGTCCTATGCGGCGCAGGCTTGCAATCCTTTTCATAGCGAAAAGTCCCGTTTAGAGCCGACAGGAGAGGTGCCGGGAGCGGCTGCGGGTGTAACGCCAATGCGCCCGGGCGCGGTACCGGGCGCGGTACTGGGCTTGGTACCAATGCGTCCGGGCGCGGCACCGGGAACTGCGCCGTTTCGTCCGGTAGCGTAAGATGCCCCGCGACCGCTCTGGGAAATGGGAAGGTCAAAATCGTCGAGTATGGTACGCCCGGCCACGGGTGGGCGGGTGA
Source organism: Desulfovibrio sp. OttesenSCG-928-G15 (assembly GCA_030266525.1). The sequence goes on from JAJDIC010000015.1 coordinate 32,172, forward strand.
ACAGCCTGTCTTCAAAATTGGGCAGAGAAGGCTCCGGCAGAGGCGGCGGGTTTGCTGCTTCCATCGGCGTTAAGGGCGCGTCCAGCAAAGAGAGAATACTGTCGCCTTCGTCCAGAAAGGGCAAAGGATTTTTGGGCGGAAGCGGAGCAGGCTTGGCCGCTTCTTTGAGCTCGCTTGCAGAGCGAAGGGAAAAACTCATGTCCATGAGCTGCCCTTCAATGTCTGCCAAAACCTGCTGTTGCTTGCGAAAAGACTCGCGCATTTCGGTTTTGTGGGTCCCGATGGTGCGCATTACAATAAAAAACATGCACATCATGCCGATAAAAAACAGGATCAGCATGGTCATAAGCGCGACTGTCGGGTCTGCGAACATGAAATCTCCGAAAAAGGTTATGCTTGCGCCATGAGCCAAGCTTGCGTAAGCCTTGGCTTGACGTTGTATTCCTTTTTGTCCCCTGCGGCATACAAAAGCGCACCGGACTCATAACGCGGGCAAGCGGCCCGAAACGACTGAACACGATACGTCTACAGAGTAAAAAACCATTATCAATGACGTAGCGTTACCATAAATCGCTACGCGAAACAACGATATTCAGGGGGGTATTCATGGCGTCCTCATCCATACGCCCTGTCCTTGTGGTAGCCGATGCAAACGGCAATATCTATGACGAACCGGACTTGCTCATGGTCTGCCGCAAAGGTAAGGATTTTGCCCTTCCCCGACCGGAAGAACTGATGCCCCTGCCTGCCGAGAGCGAACTCTTTCTCCTGCCGGGGCGAAACGCCCTGGGGCTTGACCCGCAAACAGGCGAACTTGCCCTGCAGGACTCTTTGGCGGTAGCTGCCTTTGCCGCCCCCGCCCATACGCTTACCGCCCACCCTGCCTACAAAAGCACGCACGATGCCCCTGTGCTCCCGCTTTTTGCTTATGGGGCGGTTGGCTTTGCCAATGGCCGGTTCTACATATGCGCCAAAAAGGTGGATGATGACCCCCGCCAGGTATTCAAAGGCATTGCGCCCTCCCTGATCCAGAAAAAGGCCCGGGCAATAATGAAGGAGTTTCCCGAAAACCGGCTCATACAGCATATAATGGGAAATTGCGCCATCAAATACGCCTGCCCCGCCGCGCGAAATTTCTGCCTGGGCCGCTATGAGGCCCCCCTGCCCGTTTCCCGGGCCTGCAATGCCCGCTGCATAGGCTGCATTTCGCAACAGGAAGATGGCGCGCGTATCTGCTCTACCCCGCAAAACCGCATGTCATTCACTCCGACAGCGGACGAAATAGTCGGGGTCATGGAATACCACGCAAAAAATGAAACCCGTACCCCCATTTATTCCTTCGGCCAGGGCTGTGAAGGCGAACCGCTTACGGAAAGCACGCTCATCGCTTCCGCAATTCGCAAGTTCAGAGAGCGCGGCGGTCGCGGCACCGTAAACATGAACAGCAACGCTTCGCTTCCGGACGCGGTGGCCCTTCTGGCCGACTCCGGACTGACATCGCTCAGGGTCAGCCTGAACAGCGCCCGCGAAGAGTCTTATGAACGCTACTACCGCCCGAAAGGGTACAGCCTTGCAGATGTGCGCAAAAGCATGCGTGCGGCAAAGGAGCGCGGCGTATACCTTTCCCTGAACCTGCTTTTTTATCCCGGTTTCACTGATACGGAAAGGGAAACAGAGGCGCTGGCCGAACTGGTACGCGAACACGAGGTTGATCTCGTGCAACTGCGCAATCTGAACATAGATCCGGAATACTACCTGGAACTGATGGACAAGGTGGAGACCGGCCCCTGCCTGAATTTCGCCAATTTCAAAAAACGCCTGCAAAACGCCCGCCCCGGCCTGAAAT
>JAJDIC010000151.1 GCA_030266525.1 Desulfovibrio sp. OttesenSCG-928-G15
GCCTCAACCATGGCTTCGGCCCTGGAAAAATCAAAGGTCCGCGCTTCTACCGCGTCCCCAAAAGGGTTGGGTCTTTGGGGCGAAGCGGTAAGCGTAAGCACGCGCTTGCCGGAATTGAGCAGCCTTTGGGCCAGATATTTGCCCGTAAAGCCGAAAGCCCCGGTTACTGCGTGCGCCCCGCCGCCGCTGGCTGATTGCGCCTCGTCGCTGGCTGATTGCGCTGTCAAGGAAGCGCCCGCTTCTGTATGCGGCATGTTCGCCTCCGGCACGGGTGAAGAGTCTGCTACGCTTTGGGGTTGAGTGTCGGGCATGGCTCCTCCGGTGCGTGAAGGGGGTGGGTGCGTTCCCGCGCAAAACGCGTGGGGAGCACGGGAAAAAAGCCCCCCGGCAACCGGTTTTCGGCCTGCCGGGGGGCTATCCTTGTACTGGGTGCTTTACAGTTTGCCGAGCCTGCGGGCTATTTCCTTGGCTGCCACGCGCCCCGCGCCCATGGCCAGAATGACCGTGGCCGCGCCGGAAACAATGTCGCCCCCGGCAAAGACGTTGGGAATGGAGGTTTCGCCGTTTTCATCGGCCTCCACATAGCCGCGCTTGTTCAGCTTGAGGCCCTGGGTAGCTTCCAGCAGCACGGGGTTAGCCCCGGTGCCTACAGCGATAATCGCCAGATCCGTGGGCAGGGTGTATACGTCGCCCTTGATCGGCACAGGGCGGCGGCGACCGGAAGCATCCGGTTCGCCCAGTTCCATGCGCTGCAATTCCACGCTGTTCAGCCTGCCGCCTTCGCCCGCGGTAAAGCGGACGGGCGAACTCAGCATTTCAAACTGCACACCCTCTTCCTGGGCGTGTTCCACTTCCTCGTGCCTGGCGGGCAGTTCGGCCATTGTACGGCGATACACAATCTTTACAGACTCTGCCCCAAGACGCAACGCAGTTCTTGCCGCGTCCATGGCCACGTTGCCGCCGCCATAAACGGTGACGTTCTTGCCCGGGAAGGTGGGTGTGTCGTAATTCGGGAAATCGTAGGCCCGACCAAGGTTTGCCCTGGTGAGATATTCGTTTGCCGAGAACACGCCGATAAAGTTTTCGCCGGGCACTTCGAGGAACTTGGGCAGGCCCGCGCCAACGCCGATGAATACCGCGTCAAACCCCTGGGCCAGCAAATCCTGCACCTGGAAGGTCTTGCCGCCGACCTGGTTGGTCATGAAAGTCACACCAGACTGGCGCAGCATGCTGATTTCCGTGCCCACAACGTCCTTTTTCGGCAGACGGAATTCGGGAATGCCATACACCAGCACGCCGCCGAGCTCGTGCAGGGCTTCAAACACCGTTACGTCAACGCCCAGAGCGGAAAGATAACCCGCAACCGTCAGCGAGGCAGGGCCGGAACCAATACAGGCGACTTTTTTGCCGGAATCGGGAATGCGGCACTCACCGCTGCCGAGCAGATACTGGCAGGCGCTGGACGCAAGGTAGGTATCGGCCACAAACCGCTCCAGACGGCCAATGGCAATGGGCTGACCCTTGGCGTTAAGCACGCACTGGCCTTCGCACTGGTTTTCCTGCGGGCAGACCCGGCCGCAAATGGCGGGCAGGCTGTTGGTGGTTTTGATAATCTTGTACGCTTCTTCCAGCTTGCCTTCAGCCAGAGCGTGAATAAAGTCCTTGATCGGCACTTCAACCGGGCAGCCCTTGACGCAGAGCGGCTTTTTACATTGCAGGCAGCGGCGGGCTTCTTCCAGCGCCATGCCCGGAGAATAGCCGAGCGCCACTTCGCGGAAGTTTTTAATCCGCTCCTGCGCGGGCTGGCAGGGCATGTCCACCCGCTTGGCCACTTCCTTGGGCTTCTTTTTGGGCGGCGTATCGCCAAGGCACTCACAGTATTCGTCGTGTGAAACTTTTTCCTGATCGCGGAAGGTGGCAAGACGCTGTTTAAGCTCCACAAAGTCCACATTGAAGCCGTCAAATTCCGGCCCGTCCACGCAGGTGAACTTGGTTTCGCCGCCAACCGTCACCCGACAGGCACCACACATGCCTATGCCGTCCACCATGATCGAGTTCAGACTGACGGTTGTGGGCACGTTGAAGGGCCGCACCGTATTGACCACGGCCTCCATCATGGGCACCGGGCCTACGGCAATGACTTCCTGCACGTTGTCGCGCTCTGTAAGAATGTCTTTAAGCAGGTCGGTGACCAGGCCCTTTCTGCCGAAACTGCCGTCATCCGTGCACACGCCCACTTCCGGGCAAAAAGAGGTCAATTCCTCGTGATACAGGAGCAACTCCTTGCTGCGCGAGCCGATAATGCTGATTACGTGGTTTCCCGCCTGATGATGGCCCTTGGCGATATGGTGCATGGCGGCAATGCCTGTTCCGCCGCCTATGCAGATTACCGTGCCGCCGGTTTTGTGAATGTTGGTCGGCTTGCCCAAAGGACCGCACAAGTCGGTTATTTCATCGCCTTCTTTCAGGCTTTCCAGCACGGCGGTTGTTTTGCCGAGCACAAGGTACACAATGGAAATGGTACCGGCTTTGGGGTCGGTATCCGCAATGGTCAGCGGAACGCGCTCCCCTTTTTGCCCTACGCGCAGAATGACAAAGTTGCCCGGCTTGGCGGCAAGGGCAATTTGCGGGGCATGCAAAACCAGCCTGCTGGTGCGACCGGGAATGAGCGATTCTTTTTTTATGATGGGAGTTGCCATGAGGACCATACCTCCAAAATCTGTCTGTTTTTGGTATGTATAATACCGGTTACATCAGGCACGCGCTTTTGGCCCGGCATCCCGGCATCGCCTTGGCAATGCCCGCAAGGCGTTGTATAACCCCTTGCCGCAGAACAGGCACAGGCAAAC
>JAJDIC010000152.1 GCA_030266525.1 Desulfovibrio sp. OttesenSCG-928-G15
ATCACTGTGTAGCTGATGTCCATTTCCTTGCCGCGCGGATGAGCGCGCGTTTCCGCAGTGGAGCTGTTCTTGCTTTCGACAGCCTTTTTCAGGCTGCACGCGTCAGTGCCATAGTCTTCACGCGCGAAAAGCTGCTGGCAGTTTTTGCCCCGGAAGTCATCACCCGCTATCTGCTTGGCCACAGTGTTCAGGTAGGCCGCCTTGAGGTCCCCATCCAGCATGACCACCGGGGAGGGAATATTTTCAAGCACAAGACGAAAACGCGAGAGAACCGCGTTTGTTCCCCTGACAAGGGTAGCAAAATCGCCATGGAAACGGCCTGCATTGCCCTCGGCCGCGAGATCGCCGTTTTGCACTTGCAGTTCGAGGTTTTTGTATTCATCAAGAATTCTGTTCAGTTCAGCCGGAATTTCCCGCATGGCTGCGACCATTTGACCGACTTCGCCCTTTTCACGAATTTTCACGTCATAGTTGAAGTTGCCGCTGGCAATGGCCCCGGCAAAAACACCCAGCTCCTGCAATACCCGCACAATGCCGATTATGCATATGGCCGCGAGAAGGACCGCCAGAACCAGCCCCGCAGCGCTCACGCCCATGGTGATTTTTTGCAGGTTGCTGTTCGATGCAATGGTGGCGGCCCCCTGGGCGCGCATGTCGTCGTTTACCGCCTGACTCAATTCAATCAGAGTGGCGTTTACTTGCGTTTGCGTTTTATCAAGCAGATCCAAGGTTGCCTGAAAAGCCTTGCTCTGGACCGCCATGTCGTCAACAGAAGCCTTGGTAGCCTTGAGCTGTTCGCTTAACTGCGCAAACTGGCTCCGCACTTCCGGGGCGTTAACGGCCTTTGCAACCCGCCCCACTATTTCTTCCAGTTGGGCGACCACTTCCACAGAACGGTCACTGTCCTTCTGATCGCGCGATTGTGAAAAACGGCTTGTGGCGGAACGAACCGTACCAAGCTGCCCCATGGCCTTCAAAATAAGGCTCGAGGCATAGTTGTTGCCCACCCTGATGGTCATATCGCCGATAGATGTCAGCGCTTTTGTCATGTCAATGGACAGGGGGCGCACCTTGTCGTTATACAAAGCGCTAATATTTTTTACTTCTTCTTCTATGGTAGTGATAATTTTTTCCAGCTCCGCAATACCCGCATCTACCTGAACAATTATCTTCTTCCTTTCCGGCTGATGGATATAGGTTTCTGCTTCATCGCTGAACAGATGGAACTGTTTTATATTTTCCCGGGCCGTGTTCAGATATTGCGTTTCATCCGAGGTGGTGAAGTTGAAGATATTGCCCGCTATCTGGCCCATTTCCGTTGTCATGTCGCTGGTAAGCACGTTAAGTCTGGCAAGCCTGCGATATTCTTCAAAGCTGTCGGAAGACGTACCGAGCCCCCTGTAGCCGAGCACGGCAAGAATACCCATGAACACTACCATAATTACAAAACCAAGTGAAATTTTTAGTTTTGTCGTCATATCGAAATCCCTCCCCCTGATTAAAAAATTTCTGTCCGGTCCATAGCCAGCAATATAAAACCGTCTTGACGCTGTAGCGCCAAGACAGGTATTGAGCGCACCCTATTCCAATAAAAGCACATGGAACATACTGCTTCGGACAAGCTACTCTGCCTTACAAAAAAAGACAACCCGCAAACAACATTTACCACAACACACAATTCCCGTACCCGCAGCACTGCGGAAAAAGGATGTGGCTGAAAATCACTTGTACCTGTGCCTGGTGAAGGTACAACGGTCCACGGCTTGCGCTACACGGCCCCGTGACGAGCGCATTGCATCTGCTTTTTCTACTCACTGCCAGGAATTTACGGGCATATTGTTATCCCTTTTCATTCAGCCTTCAAAAGGGTATAAGAAAAGACTTCATGAAATAGCGGTTGTTTTTTCGGTATATTGCGCCCTTTGACCAGACACGGCGCAATAGCCGGAAGCACCCCGGCAGCCGCCCCGTTCATACCTTATTTCATCCCCTCACCCGGCCAGCGCGACCGATAAGGGCATGGATGTGTCATTCTTGAGGCAGAGTAGTGGTTATGGAAGCTGAAGCCTTTGTTTTGCAGGAAAAAACCTTGGGCGCGTTGCTTGATGAAACGATTGCCCGTTATCCTGACAATGAAGCCGTTGTTCACTTTGAGCGTGGCTTGCGCCAGACGTGGAAAGAGTTCGGCCACAGCGTGGATGAACTGGCCAAAGGGCTTATGGCCCTTGGCCTTGCCCCTGGCGACCGGGTTGCCGTATGGGCGACAAACGTGCCCCACTGGATCACGCTCATGTTTGCCACGGCCCGCATCGGCGCGGTGCTTATTACCGTAAACACCAGCTATCGCGACTATGAGCTGGCGTATCTGCTCAAACAAAGCGAATGCCACAACCTGTTCATGGCAGACTCTTTCCGGGATCATGATTTCATCGGAATTCTGGAGAATATCGTTCCTGAAATCAAAAAACAGCCATCCGACAAGCTGCAGGTTGCTGCTTTTCCCTTCCTGAAACGCGTTTTCCTGATGGGCAGCGAGAGCAAGCGCGGCATATCGAGCCTGAGTGACGTTTTTGCCCTGGCTCATACGGTTACAGACCAGGAGTACGAAGCGCGCAAGCGCACCGTGCAGCCTTATGACGTGGTAAACATGCAGTACACTTCGGGAACCACGGGCTTTCCCAAAGGGGTGATGCTGACCCACGTCAATATTGTCAACAACGGCTACTGGATAGGCCGCCACCAGAACCTTGGGCCGGACGATCGCATCTGCCTGCCTGTGCCGCTGTTTCACTGCTTTGGCTGT
>JAJDIC010000150.1 GCA_030266525.1 Desulfovibrio sp. OttesenSCG-928-G15
CACGCTCTGATGATAATTTGATTTTTCGCACGGAGGGTGGCGAGATTGAACTGAGCAATTTCTTCAGCCGGGGGGCTGACGATTTGCCGACGCTTTCTCTGCCGGGGGACGTTGCCATATCGGGCAAAGACATGCTTACCGCCATGGGCGCGGAAGAATTGTTAACCGCAGCCGGGCCTTCACAGTCCACGACCAGCGGCTTGAACAGCTATGCGGATGACCCCAATGCGCTCATTGACGGTGTCGACAAGCTTGGCAAGCAGGGAACCGACTATTGGCAGCGTGAAAACGAAAACTCTGACGAGTATGAGGGCACTGCGCCGGGCATGAGTGCGCGGGCACAAGCCGATCGCCCCGGCCCTGTGGCAAATAACCCGAGCGATACGCCCGATCATACGCCGACCAGCGTTCCCTCGGGAAAGCCCACGGACACGCCGACTGACGGTCCCGCGTTCAAGCCGACAGGCCCGGATGCGCCGACTGACGGTCCTGCGTCCAATCCGACAGGCCCGGATGCGCCGACAGACACGCCCACCGATGCTCCCGTTGAACCGGCAGACATGGTCAGTACCTACAACACCATGTTCCTGGTAGACATTTCTTCAAGCACCACAAGCCATTTGCCCGAAGCGCGCAAAGAGGCCCTGTACGATATTGCCAAAACAATCCAGAAGTTTTGCGAAGATTATCAGAAGGGCGGCGAAGAAGGCGAGTTGAACCTTGCTGTCGTGTTGTTCTCGGGTACGGAAAAGGCAACGGTGTCTTTGGATATGGTTTCCTTTGACCCGAAAAGCATGTCGCCTTCGGACGTGTATGATCTGCTTGCGAAGCAGATCGCCGGGGTTACCCTTGATAACAGCACCTCCACGAACTACGAAGCCGGTTTTAACGGCGCGTTGCAGTATGTTACGGACAATCCGGAAGTATGGTCCCAGGAAGGGGCCATCAACAAGGTATTCTTCATTTCCGACGGCCAGCCCACCACCAGCAACCGGAGTAATGCCGGAGGCTGGGTGCACAACGATGGTCAGGGAAATGCCACTTCCGCCGACCGGGTGACTTCCGAAGAAGTGGTGTACCTGCGCGATGAAAACGGCAGGACGGTGCTGGACGAAAACGGTAACAAGGTTATTGACCGTTTCAACGAGCTTCAGGAAAACTACAACGCCTTTACCCGTTTTCTGGAAGGGTTTCAGGAGGCGACCGGGCTGGAAGTAGACGTGCACGGGCTGGGTCTTATCCCGACTTCCATGGCCCACTACCAGGGCGTTGTGCACGGCACAAACTACAACGGTCTGTTCCAGTTTAACCAGATCATGAGCTTTTTTGACAATACGGGCGAACTGCAAAGCTTTGACGATTGGGCCATGCGCTATCGGAGCGGTGAACTGAGCCTGGATAATGCAAGCCAGGGCTCTACCTCCTTTGTGCGCGGCTGGGCCGAGCTTGGCAAACAGCTGTACGCAACGCTCACGTCAACAGAAGATACCGTCACTGAATACAAGCAGTTCTATGTAGACGGGAACAATGGGTATAGCAATGACGGCGAAGGCTATGACGGCAACGCGGTCTTCTACATCCAGGGCAACTACGGCGGGGAGAGAACCTCCGTAGATATCGGCGATGGCGATAATATTGTCTACATCGGTTCCGGCGCTGAAATGAAGGCCGATGGTTCCTTCACGGTCAAAACCGGCACTGCCGACGTTACACTGGGCGACGGCGACAATACGGTTATCACCTCCTGGAGCATGAATGGCACAATCACCACAGGTGACGGCGACAACTCCATAGATATCCGCTATTCTGGCGGTGTGACGGTAAACACGGGCGACGGCAACGACACCATTTACCTGGACTACTCCAGCAACAAGGTAAGCACCGGCAGCGGCAATGATGTCGTGTTCCTGGGCGGCTCCCACAACTCCACGATTACTCTTGGCGAAGGCTCGGACACCATTGTGGTGGACAGCTTCAAGACCTCGCACAGCAAAACGGCCGGAACAGACGTATACAACAACAGTTCCAACAAGATTGTAAACTTTGATTTCGGGGAAGACCGTCTGGATATCGGCGGCCTGCTCGAGTGTTATTCGGAAGACCTGCAGGATATTGACACTCTGCTGGACAAGGGGCTTTTGACATACACCACCAACAGCAAAACCAACAGTCTGACCGTGACATTTGAGCATAATGACGCCGTGGCCCACTCTTCCCAAAACGGTGAGGGCGGCTGGGACCAGCGTCCCGTAGCCAGCGGCGAGCACGCCAAGACCACCTTTGTCTTCCAGGACTCGCATGGCCTGGATGTGGATGACTCTGCTGCAATCGCGGCGGCAATAAGAGCAGCCCTGGGCGTAGATTCCATGTAAACGGACAAACAAAGCAAACAGAACAGCCTGTGGAAGAGTGGCACTCTTCCACAGGCTGTTCTGTTTGCTGCAAATACGGGATTTATTGTTTCATGGCGCGAACTTTCTCTTCCATCTCTTCCATCATTTCCTTGGGTATGTGCAGTGCCTCTGCCAGGGCGGCAAGGTAGCTGCGCTCCATGAAATGATCCACGTCAATAACCGAGCAGCTCAGCATGAAGAGTTGCATGGCAAGCTCCGGGTCGGTAACGCCGTCGGCGATAAGCGCGGGGTCGAGCGGGGCGTTCATGGCTTGCTGCACCAAATCCTGCGTTTGCGGGCCAAGGTTCAACTCGCTCATTTTATCGGAAATGGCTTTTTGCTCGGCATCGTCAATGTGGCCATCCGCTTTTGCCGCAAACACCAGGGCGGTTACCACCCTGCGGGCCAGATCCGCCGGGGTGTGGGCTGAAGCATCGGCGCTGTCAGCCGCAGCCGGAGCAGCGCCAGCCGCAGCCGCAGCCGCGGCACGGGCAGAAGTCGCCGGGGCAGCCTCAG
>JAJDIC010000153.1 GCA_030266525.1 Desulfovibrio sp. OttesenSCG-928-G15
AGGGAAGCACGGGTTTTGCCTGCCATTTTTTTTTGAACCCGCGAATGCCGCCGTTTATGCCCAACCCCAGGTTCATACGGCTGTGCCCGTATGCGGCCGCATGCTCAAGAAGCCCTTGCAGCAAGAGGTCTGCCGCCCCCGGCGCGGCATTCGCAGCGCGAAAGGAAAACATATACATGGCCGTGTGCAGGCTGGAATATTCACCAACGCTGAACGCAACCAGATGCCCTTCTCCGTCCCGCGCGGCAAGGAGCAGGCTTTTTACGCCGGGGGCCGAAAGGTATGCGCCAAGCGCCGAAAATATGGACCGGGTTCCCGGCCCGAGCGGCTTCCCTGTAAGGTATCTGTCCACCAGCGCCTGATGTTCCCCGGAAAACGCCTCATCCCCGACCCGCACATCCCTTGCAGCCCGCGTAAGCATGTTACGCAGTTTTTGCCCGGCCGGGGGGGGGCGGTACGGGCAGAGCCCAGTAGCAATCCACAAGGCTGCGGGCCGCCGCCGGAGCGCAAGCAGGCCGGTACGGGGCCATTACGGTAACGCGCGTGATGCTTTCCGGCAGATCGGCAAGCACCGCTTCCACGCTTCCGGCAAAACTCGGGTCCGGTGAAGTGTCCGCAAGCATACGCAGGGCTTCGGGTGTGCCATAGCAGTCCTGCGCGCCAACGCCTTCCGCCCTTTCCGCCCTTTCTGCCAGTGCGACCAGTTTTGCCGCCCGCTGCTCCCAGGCGACGCAGCCGCCAAGGCCCGGAAAAGCTGCCAAAACAGCATGCCCTTCCTGCACATAGGCAACAAAGGGGCCGCAGCCCAGGGCCTTTCGGCCTGAAACGCCCAGCACATAGGGCACCGTCTGTTCAGGGGTAGCGGCATCTGCCGTTATATGCGAAAATGATGTGTCGAACATGCGTAGTCCTTTACCCGACCATACTCTGTATGCGGAGCCACCCGGAACCGGACATGGTCCGTTAAGCGCACCGTCCGCGAACCAGCCGAAAAACCAACCCAAGGAAGCAACATGAGCCTTGCCAACGATCCCTTTGCCTCCCCCTTGCTCAAGGGGCCGGGAGTCTGGCGCAGCCTGCGGGAAACTTTCGGCGGTGCGCGCCGCTTGCTTGATGTTATCCAGATGGAAGTCACGTCCCTGTGCCCCGGAAAATGTGCCTATTGTCCGCATACCACCATGGGCGACCAATGGAAAGCCAGGCACATGGCCCCGGAAACGTTTGTCCGGCTTTGGCCGTTATTACTGCAATGCTCGCGCGTGCACTTGCAGGGCTGGGGCGAACCCTTTCTGCACCCCCGTTTCATCGACATGGCCCGCCTTGCCCGCAGGGCAGACTGTATGGTTTCCACCACAACCTGCGGCCTGGTCATGAATGAAAAGCTGGCCGCTTCCATTGTAGATAGCGGCATTGACATTCTCGCCTTTTCCCTTACCGGGGCAAGCAGACAAAGCAACAACAGCGCGAGAGCCGGAGTGGACTTTGACCGGGTACTGGAAAACATTACCCTGCTGCAAGACATACGCAAAAAAAAGATGGGCGTACACCTGGAAGTGCATTTCGCCTATCTGATGCTGGCCGGAGCAGTGGAAGAAGTGCGGCTTTTGCCGGAGCTTATGCGCGAAACCGGGGTTCACGCCGCAGTGGTAAGTACGCTGGACTATATTGCCGAACCGGCCTGGGAAAAAGAAGCCTTTTTACCCCACGAAACCGCCAAAATAGCCCAAACTCGCGCCGTGCTGGAAGAAACAGCCCGGACGGCAAGGCAGATGGGTCTTGCCCTGTATTATTCCCTGCCGAAAACAAGCCCGCGCCGGGAATGCCTGGAAAACCCCGCCAGAAGCGTGTATGTGGATGCGGAAGGCAACCTTTCGCCCTGTATTTATGTGAATTTGCCCACCCATGAAGAACAGCCCGACCGTCGCGTTTTCGGCAACGCGCAACACGACGACCCGCTGGCGGTGCTTGCCGGGGAAGATTTCACCAATTTTCGCAAGGCTCTGGCCACGCAAAGCCCGGACACACCCTGCATCAACTGCCCCAAACGCTTTGCTGAGGGAAACAGAAGCGAAGGCTGAGTTGACGCCCCGTGGTACCACCACTGTGAACTTGTTTCTTTTTCTCTGTTGCTGTATAGTTTTTGACGGCTTCATCACTATTAGCCCAGGCTGGTGACCATGTCTGACCCTGTGCATACTTTTGGCGATTACATTTCGCAAAACGGGTTGAAAAACACGCCGCAGCGCCGCACCATCGTGGAAGTTTTCTTCAAACAGGGCAAGCATCTTACTACGGAAGAACTGTATACCGTAGTGCGCCAGAACGACCCGAACATCGGGCAGGCCACCGTGTACCGCACACTCAAGCTGCTTTGCGAAGCGGGCCTGGCAAAAGAACAGCATTTCGGAGAAAGCACCGCCCGCTACGAGCCCATTGAGGACGACTCGCACCACGACCACCTCATCTGCACAGCCTGCGGCAAGAATATCGAAGTGATTGACGAAGAAATTGAACGGTTGCAGGAAGATCTTGCCAGACGGCATGGATTTTCCCTTACATCGCACCGCATGATCCTGTTCGGCGTATGCGCCGCTTGCCGGAGCGGCAAAAAACGCAAAGCCAGGTAAGCCGCGAAACCCCGCTGAGCGCCATCCACCTGGAAAACATGCTCAAACTCTCCAGAGCCGGAGCAGGCATCATGCCTCTGTGCCCCGGCTTTTACCACAAACCGCAACGCAT
>JAJDIC010000154.1 GCA_030266525.1 Desulfovibrio sp. OttesenSCG-928-G15
CCCGGTCAGGCGTCGGGGTGCCGTTGCATCGAACATAGTAAAACAATTCACCGCGAGGCTGTTCCATTCGGCAGGTTATTTCGCCGTCCGGGTTGCCCTTGACCTTGACGGCAAGGTCGCCGTCAGGAAGTTTGGCAATGGCCTGGCGGACAAGATCAATAGACTGGAACACTTCACGGAAGCGCACCTTGTTGCGGGCGTAACAGTCGCCGTCTGTTTCAACAACCGGTTCAAAGTCGAGGTCCTTGAAGGCCTCGTATTTGAGCTGGCGCATATCCTGCGCCCAGCCGCTGCCGCGCAGTACCGGACCGGCAGCGCCGAGATCATGGGCCTGTTCCTTGGTCAAAATGCCCACACCCACGGTACGCTCCTTGATGGTGTAATCATTCATCATGGTTTCATACAGGGGACGCAGTTCTTTTTCGATAATATCAAGGTCAACGAGAATATGCTGGAGCATGGCGCCGGAAATGTCCCTGCGCACGCCGCCGACCACGTTTACCGATACGATAACCCGGTTTCCGGCTGTTGCTTCGTTAATGTTCATAACCCGCTCGCGCACCCGCCACAGGGCCATAAACAGGCTTTCAAAGCCGAACGCGTCGGCAAAAAGGCCTAGCCACAAAAGGTGGCTGTGAAGCCGGTGCAGTTCCGACCAGATAATACGCAGATAGCTCGCGCGTTTGGGCACTTCCAGCTTCATGAGCTGCTCTATGCAGTTGACGTAGCACATGGCGTGAATGCAGGAACAGATGCCGCAAACCCGTTCTACCACATAGACCATCTGGTGATAGTCGCGCCGGGTTGCCAGGCCTTCCAGGCCGCGGTGCACATAGCCCAGGGCGGGTATGGCCTCCACGACCTTTTCATCCTCAAGCGTCAGTTTCAAATGCAACGGCTCCGGCAGAACCGGGTGCTGCGGGCCGAAGGGGATGATGGTTTTTGTCATGGCATCATACCTCACACATGGGTTTGGTGAAGGTGGATATCTTGCAGAACGGGGCGGTCAGCGGTTCGCCGCACTCTTCAAGGTACAGGGTGCGGTTGAAATCAAGCACCAGCCCTTCGTATTCAAGGCCGAAAAGGTCCCGGTTTTCATTTTCAATCAGCATGGCGGCAAAATAGATGCCGGAAATGCTCGGCACTTTGGCGCCCTTGGTTATAGTGACGCGAAAATCTTTTTGTTCCAGGTTCTTATCAAAATGGTACAAATGGTCGTACCCTGCATCGCCAAGGTCGGTCACAGTCATGGTTATGAGCCGCCAGCCATCGTCCATCATGCTTTTGGCTGTGGACTGCACTTCGCCAAGCGAGATAACGGTAGGTTCAAACATACAATCTTTCTCCTTGCACTGGTGTGCAGGTTCTCGGCAGATCAGCCGTTAGCGACGCTTTCTTCGTCCGCCTCTTCCAGTTGTTTCTGAATTTTGCCCAGCGCCACGACAACTGCGTCAATAATGGCTTCGGGCTTGGGCGGACAGCCGGGAACATACACATCGACAGGAATAACCTTGTCCACACCGCCGACAACGTTGTAGGCGTCATGAAAAATACCGCCGGAAAGGCCGCAGGCACCCAGGGCGATAACGACTTTTGGGTGTTCCATCTGATCATAAATATTCTTGAGCGCAACCTTGTTGCGGTGGTTCACCGTGCCGGATACAAGCAAAACGTCGGCCTGTTTCGGGTTGCCCACGTTAATGATGCCGAAACGCTCCACGTCATAGACAGGCGTTAAGCAGGCCAGCACCTCGATGTCGCAGCCGTTACAGGAACCGCAGTCAAAATGCACTACCCACGGCGACTTGAGCCTGCCCTTGTTGATCCATTCTTTCAGACTGAATTTCATAGTGTACTCTCCTCTGCTTACAGGGCGTACAGCCACAGAATGTTGATCACGCAAAGCACAACGGTCGGCCCAAGCACCCGCTTGAGCATCCACTGCCAGGTCATGCGCGAGGAGATGTTATCGACCAGCATTTCCAAAAAGTAGGTGACGACCAGCAAAATAATCACCCCAAGCCAGCTGGTGGCCCAGAACAGGGAACAAAGGCAGAGGATGAGCACCACGTCCAGCCAGTGCGCCACTTCCAGCATGGCCAGTTGCGGCCCGGTGTATTCCGTAAGCACACCGCGCACAATTTCCTGGTGGCCGTGGTGGGACGCGCTGATATCAAAAGGCGACTTGCGCAGCTTGATGGTCAGGGCGACACCCAGCGCCAGGAACAGAAGCGGCATGGAGAAAAGCAGCGGCATGTCCAGCGCATATACGCTTTCAATGCTGAAACTGCCGGTTTTCATGGCTATGCCGATAAAGGCGAGGATAATCAGCGGCTCATAGGCCAGCATTTGCAAAAGCTCACGCTGTGCGCCCACTTGGCTGTAAGGCGAATTGACGGATAGCGCGCCCATTACCTGGAACACGGCCCCGATGGTAAGCACAAAAAAGATGAGCAGCAGGTCCGCCCGGAAAAAGAACAGGAACACGGCCAGGGCAGAAGAAACAAGGGTAAGGTACGAACACAATACCAGCCAGGCGTTCATCGTACTGGGGGTTTTGCCCAGCAGCTTGAACACATCATAAAAAGGCTGCAGAATGGGCGGGCCAAAGCGCGACTGCATGCGCGCCGTTATGCGCCGATCCACCCCGGAAATCAGGCCGCCCACAAAAGGCGCGGCAGCCAGGCCCACGATAGCGAATATAAGTTTCA
>JAJDIC010000155.1 GCA_030266525.1 Desulfovibrio sp. OttesenSCG-928-G15
TCAAATTCCGTGCCCGCGCCTTCAGCGATAATGCGGCAGACTTCTTCATGCGTCTTGCCCGGCCGATACACGGCGTCAAAAAGCAGGGAGTCATACACATTGACCACGGCGGTCATACGCGCGCAAAGCGGAATGGCAGAGCCTTTCAGTCCCTTGGGATAGCCTGTGCCGTCAAAACGCTCGTGGTGGCTTTCGGCAATGGTGGCGGCGTGACGCAGCAGGGGAATGGGGGCAAGCGCATAGGCCGCCTCCAGGGTTCTTGCCCCGATGGACGCATGTTTTTGCGCTTCCGCATGCTCTTCGGGCGTAAAGCGACCGGGCTTGAGCATGATCAGATCGCTGACGCCGATTTTGCCCACATCGTGCAGGGCAGAAGCCCTGGCAAAAAGACTGTGCGAAGACTCGTCCAGCTCATCAGAAAATTCACCGGCCTGCATTAAAAAGCTCCCAAGCCTCTCCACAAGCGCGCAAACCCGCTGCACGTGACCGCCGCTAAAACTGTCCCGACACTCAATCAACTCCGCAAAGGAAACTATAATGCTGTCTTCCAGGTCACGAAGCTTTTTCTCGAGGCCGAGCTGGTATTGCGAAAGGTTGAGGTGCACATTGAGGCGGTGCATTAACACGCCAAATTCAAAGGGTTTTTTTATAAAATCGACCGCACCGGCCTGAAGCGCCCTGACCTGTGTTTCCGTATCATGGTTAGCAGTGAGAAAAATTACCGGAATCTGCGCGAGTGCAGCATTTTTCTTGAGCGCGGCAAGGGTCTGGAAGCCATCCATACCGGGCATCTCCACATCCAGCAAAATAATGTCCGGCGCTTGGCGTGTGGCTATTTCCAACGCTGTTTCGCCGGATTTCGCCATCATGATGGTGTACGTCCCGGCAAGCAGGAGCGAAGTCTGCTTGAGCAACGTGGGGTTATCATCCACAAGAAGAATGCGGTTCATTGCGCTCCCCCAGGGGCTGTTTCTGCATAAAAAACCTGCGGCCCGCCCGGGCAGGAACACCGGCTATCTGCGAAAAGCTTCTTGCACATCCAGGAACACGTCGGTGATTACCGGGTCAAAACTTGTGCCCCGGCCTTCACGGATAATACGCACGGCTTCATCATGCGGCATAGCCGGACGGTACACCCGGTCTGCCACAAGGGCGTCATACACATCGACAATGGCCATAATCCGGGCGCACAGGGGTATGTTCTCGCCAGCCACGCCGTGGGGGTACCCTTTGCCGTCATAGCGTTCGTGGTGGCTGAGCGCGATAAGCTTTGCGTAGCGCAAATACAACTGGGACGGCAGGCGTCCAGCCATTGCGCCCAAGATTTCCGCGCCAATGGTCGGGTGTTTTTTGATGGTGGCAAACTCTTCATCCGTAAGCTTGCCGGGCTTGAGCAACACCACATCGCTCACGCCAATTTTACCAATATCGTGCAAAGGCGCAGCGCGGGCCATCAGGCCAAGAATATACGCGTCCAGTTCGTCAGGGAACAGGCTCCGGTCAATCAGGGCTTTTCCCAGCAGAGCGAAATAGTCGCCGGTTCGCTGCACATGACCGCCGGTATTTTCATCCCGGCATTCGATGAGTTCCGCGAGATTGACAGCGATACTGTCTTCCACATTGCGCACCGTCTCTTGCAACTGGTTCCGGTACGCCGAAAGACGCAGATGCAAATCAAGCCGGTGAATCAGGATGCTCTTTTCAAAGGGCTTGGCAATAAAGTCCTGTGCACCGGCTCGCAAACCGCGTATTTCGGTTTCAGCGTCGTGGTTCGCGGTAAGGAATATGACGGGAATGGAGGCGAGGGCCGCATTGCTTCGCAAACGGCGCAAGGTTTCAAACCCGTCCATCTGCGGCATGTCAATGTCGAGAAGAATGCTGTCGGGGTATTGGCGCGAAGCAATAGTAAGCGCCTGCTCGCCGGACTTGGCAAGCAATACGGTATGCGAGTCGGCCAGAAGCCCCTTCACATGCTGCAAGTTTGGCAGGCTGTCGTCAACAATGAGAATTTTAGCCATTCCCAAATACCCTTGTAAAAGGGCACGCCCCCGCATGCCTTGTGCTCGTATCAATCGACTATATCCACTTTATTGGCGCAGGGCAAGGAAAACACTGCATGGCGCTTGAAAGCGGTGTGGACAAGAAGGCCTGTTTCCGGCATTCTACAACTCCCGCGATACATACAAAAGGACTGCCCATGTCTGCAGGTGAAGGTTCTGCAAAGCTTCCCTTTCTTGTTTCCAGTTCGGATTCCCCCTGGTGCCGTTGCAGTGACAACACGCCCCCCGCTGTGGAGCCGGCGCAACTGCCCATGTTTGTCTTTTCACACGATGCCGTGGAAATGTTTGACCCGGCCCGCCACCTGACCAGCATGCCCAAAGCCCACGGCGGCCCTTCCGCCGCGCGTACTCCCCTGCCTCTTGCCGTGGCTGCAAGGGCCAACCCGAAAACGCTGCTTATCCCGCGTGAAGAAGATTGCTTCGCCCTGTGGGACAGGTACGCCATGCTGGACAATATACGCGAGCACAGCAAAAAAGTGGCCGGGCTTGCTCTGGCTTTAGCCAACGCCGCCAAGGAAAAAGGCTTTGCTGTCTGCCCGGAGGCCGTCTACGCGGCAGGACTGCTGCACGATTTAGCCAAAACCTACACCATCCAGCATAACGGCCACCACGCCCAGTTGGGCGGCGCGTGGGTAATGCGTGAAACA
>JAJDIC010000162.1 GCA_030266525.1 Desulfovibrio sp. OttesenSCG-928-G15
TGCCCATAGGCAAGCGCATGGAACTGCTGGCCTGGGCGGAGGAAACGGGGGGCTGGATTATTGAGGATGATTACGACAGTGAACTGCGCTACAACGGCAGACCCATCCCCTCGCTGCAATCAATCGACCGGAGTGGTCGGGTCATTTACATGGGCACCTTTTCCAAGGCCCTGTCGCCGGGAATGCGCATGTCGTATATGGTGCTTCCGAAACAGTTGGAAGCGAAGTTCCGTACAGTGTTTGCCGGTTTTCAGTGCACCGTGCCCTGGCTTGAGCAAGCCGCTTTGGCCCGCTTTATGGCAGTCGGTTTATGGGACAAGCACTTGCGGAAGATCTGCCTGGTAAAAAAGAAAAAACACGACTTTTTCGTAAACACCGTTACCCGACTCTTCGGCAGGCGTGTACGCATTCATGGGCATAACGCGGGCCTGCATCTGCTGCTGGAATTTCCGGACGGCCCCGGCGAAAGCGTTCTTGTGGCGAGGGCCGCGCAATACGGGGTCAAAGTCTACCCGCTTTCCGCTTTCTGGGAAGACGCGAGCCGCTGCACGGAAAACACGCTGTTCATCGGCTACGGCATGCTGTCGGAGGCAGATATTGTCGCGGCGCTGGAGTTGCTGCACAAGGCTTTGCGTTGAACAGCAAGGTGCGGACAGGCCGGGGGGATTTCACCACGCACTCCGCGCGTCGCTTAGAGCCGGGAACTTTGGGATTTGCCGTTTAACGGCGGGCAAAGCCCGCCTGCGGCAAACCCAAGGCAAGGATTTGCGGACAAATCCTTACAGAGCATGTACACATTTTCAATGTGTTAACAGGCTCTAAATCGAAAACGGCTCCATGCCGCAGTTTACAGAGACCCCCTGTTTGTGCAGATAGCCGCTTCCCCAAGAATACATGGCTTGCAGAACCGGCGCGATGCTTTTGCCGAAGGGGGTCAGTGAATACTCAACCTTTGGCGGTACAACCGGGAAAACTTCCCGCGCGAGCAGGCCGTCGGCCTCCAGTTCTCGCAGTTGCTGGGTAAGCATTTTGGGGGTTGCGCCCGGTACTTCCTTGCGCAGTTGGGAAAAACGCAGAGTTCCCGACATGAGTTTCCACAAGATGAGCGACTTGTACTTGCCGCCAATCAGACCGATTGTGGCTTCTACCGGGCAGCTTGTTGCAGGGTGGTTCGCGCCGCAACAGGGCGTGGTTACGGAGGGGGTGTGCATCAGTGGTATCCTTTTGGGTACTATATATCAAAAAAGTGCATTCTTGCGCACAGGATATTTATAGTTACAATCAGGCAAAAGGCAATAAGGATACGCGGGAGCCAAGCATGCAAAAGGAACTTTTCGACATTACCGGCATGACCTGTTCGGCCTGTTCCGGCAGGGTGAACAAAACCGTGGCTGCTTTGGACGGCGTTCAGGATGTTTCCGTGAACCTTTTGAAAAACTCCATGCTTGTCAGCTTTGACGAGGGCGCGCTTTCCGCTTCCGACATTGCGGACGCCGTAAACAAGGCGGGTTACGGGGCTTCACTGCATGTAAAAGAAGGCAGCGCGGGCAAGAGTTCCGGGACAAGTCGGGGTGCAGGCAGTGGGGCAGGGCAGGGCCAGGACAGGGGGCCGGACCCGGCAAGCCTTGAGCTGTTGGATATGCGGCGGCGTTTGCGCATATCGCTTATTTTCACGATCCCTCTTTTTTATATGGTGATGGGGCCGATGATCGGCCTGCCCCTGCCGGATTTTTTGCAGGGCGACGCCCATGCGCTGGGCAACGCTCTGACCCAGTTGCTTCTGACCGTACCGGTTGTTGCTGTGAACTGGAAATTTTACCGGGTTGGTTTCAAGACACTGTATGCCCGATCGCCGAACATGGACTCGCTTATCGCCATCGGCTCAGGTGCGGCGGCGGTGTTCAGCGTATACGCAGTGTACAAGATGAGCTTTGCCTTGGGGCAGGGGGATTGGGAAACGGTGCGCCACTTTGGGCACAACCTGTATTTTGATTCCGCGGCCATGATTCTGACCCTGATCACCCTTGGCAAATTTTTTGAGGCCAGGGCCAAGGGCAAAACATCTGATGCCATTGCCAAGCTTATAGCCCTTGCCCCCCATACCGCCACAGTTATTCGCGACGGCGTGGAAGCGGTTATTGCAAGAGAAGACGTGAGGGTGGGGGATATTCTGGTGGTCAAAGCCGGAGAACGCGTTCCGGTTGACGGCCTTATCACCGAGGGCAGCGGCTTTTTGGATGAGTCCGCCCTGACCGGAGAGAGCATGCCCCTGGAAAAGCGCGGCGGGGACGCGGTTACCGGGGCGACCATCAACAAATCCGGTCATTTTCTCATGCGGGCGACGCGGGTTGGGGATGACACGACCCTTGCCCAGATAGTCGCGCTGGTGGATGAGGCCACTTCGTCCAAAGCTCCCATTGCCCGCCTGGCAGATACGATCAGCGGAATTTTTGTGCCGGTGGTAATTGTCATTGCCGTCCTTGCCACAACGGTTTGGCTTCTGCTTGGCCATGAGGTGGAGTTCGCCCTGTCCATAGGTATTGCGGTGCTGGTCATTTCCT
>JAJDIC010000156.1 GCA_030266525.1 Desulfovibrio sp. OttesenSCG-928-G15
TCCATTCTGGTCTATTCGGGCGATGAATCCCGTGTTTCGGTGGTGGTCTGCAACTGGTTCGGCGCGGGCAACCCCAAGCTGAAAGATCTCACCTACCCGGCCAAAGTCAGCTACGACGACCTGTACGACCAAAATTGGGTAAATAACGGCAACAACTATCTCTACCCCGGCGTGGAACGCGTTGACATCGTCAAGAACAACGACGACGACTACTACTGCGTCGAAAAACAATGGTTGCGCTCCGACCTGCGCGGCACTTCCATCTTCAAGCTCTCCACCGCCAGCGGCCACCTGTATTGCTACGACCAGGATCTTACAACCGGCATGTGGATGTTCCGCATTCTGGATTTCGGTAATGGCAGGACGCTGTTGGAAATTCCCGTTTCCGACGAGCCCGAATGCAACAACATGGCCGTGGGCATGACCATAGATACGCGCGGCAACGCCCTGTATTGCCCTTCCAACAGCCCCAACCTGCTGCGGCTGCGCGATCGCTTCGTCTACCTGCCGGATACGCCGGAGCGCCTTGTGGATTTGGGTCAAACCGGCCGCCGGAGGCTGAACTCGGAAGAAGCCACCGCACTTCGCGGCGAAGCCGTTTCCTTTCTGCATACGGCGCGTATCGAAGCGGCGGGGGCGGATGATACTGTCGCTTTCCGCCTCAACGGTTTGAACGGTACGGTTGAGGGCCTCGCGGCTTTTGCTCTGGCTGCCGATGGACCCCTGTCTCGCCTGGAGGGCGGCTGGGAACTGACCGGCGAGGGCGGTGCGCCCATAGCCGGGGAACTGGCTCCCGACACGCTGTATGAACTGCGCCTGCGCGCCGGAAGCCTGCCGGATTACGACCCGGCGGGCAAGAGCGTGCGGGCCTCCGTTATTCTGGTTCGCCAAGCTGGCAGATAACCGAGAAACTATCGACTGCCGCCGACGCAAGGAGATACCCGGCCATGAGAAATCCCTTTTTCTGCCCCCGCCGCTCGGGCATATGCCGGAGCACAGGTGCCTTTGTGACTAAACCCGCACCAAGCGCGGCTTGGGTTTTGATTTGCCTGTTGTGCCTGGCCCTGGTTCTCTCTCCCACGGCTCCGGCCCTGGCCGTCCAGTTCCCCTCCGAAGTCACCTACGACAGCAACGGCAGCGATGCCAACGACAACATCCTGGCTGACACCGGCACCACCTTCACGGTGGAGTACGGCGTTACCTACACCCTGTCCGGCGTCCTTTCCGGCACGGGCGACCTGATCCAAACCGATTACGGCACCCTGGTCCTTTCCGGGGTCAACACTTACACCGGCAACACCATTGTGGAGGACCACGGCACGTTGTCAGTTTCCCGCGATGAAAACCTGGGGGAGGCCAGCGGCAAATTGTTGCTGAGACTTGCTGGGGGGTTGCAAACTACCGCCACCTTCTCCTCCGACCGCAGGGTCGAATGGACTGATGGCGGTGGCGCAATTACCACCGCCGCCGGCACCACCCTGACCCTGAACGGCCAGCTCTCCGGCGATGGCTATCTGGTCAAAAAAGGCGACGGCACGCTTGTTTTGACCAACACCACCAACTATTATAGAGACAATGTCCACGTCACTGCGGGGGTGCTCCGGGCCGGCGCAGCCGGGGCTTTGTGCACCGCGGACTATTCAGTTTTCGGCACGCTGGATCTCAACAACTTCAACCTGACCATAGGCAGGCTGGATGGCGCTGCCACTGGCCAGGTAAACCTGGGCAGCGCCACCCTGACCATTGATTTGCCGGACACCGCGGATTATATTGGGGAATTCACCGGCAGCGGCACCCTGATCAAAAAGGGGACGTACACCCAAGGCTTTGGCGGTGATTCCTCTTCATTCACCGGCAAATTAATCCTCGAGGAGGGCGGGCTGCGTCTGGACGCTACGACCAAATTCGGCGGCACGTTTACCCAAAAATCCGGTACGGTTCTCACCACTTCGGCAAGCGGCACGACCTTGGGAGCCGCCACCTTCAAGGGCACGGTAAGCCCCAAGGGCACGCTCAACGTTGCTTCGGCAAGCTTTGACGGGGCAACGGTCGATCTGTCTTCCAACTTGAACACCAACAAGATTGTCGCAAGCGGAGCAATCGCCTTTAACGGGGCGGGCACGACTATCAAACTCGGTGATTTGAGCGCCGCCACGCCGGGCAGCTATCTGCTGATGACCGGTTCCGGCATAAGCGGCCTGGATAAAGTGACGGCCGACGTAACGCTTGGCGCTGCCCAGCGCGGCGCGTTCTCCCTCTCCGAATCGGACACAAAGCTTAACTACGGGCTCGTCACCGGCCCCCAGACCCTTACCTGGGACGGCACTGCCACGGCATACGCCTGGAACAACAGCTCAACCAACGTCAACTGGTCCTCTGGCACTTTCAATATCAATTTCAAAGACGGCGATGCTGTAATCTTTGATTCCAGCGCCGCCAACAAGAATGTTGTGGTTGATTCCGCCGGTGTTACTGTAAGCACTATGGACGTCAATGACGATTACAATTTCAGCGGCGGCAAAATCACGGCCAGCGGAGCCGTTACCGTGGCAGACGGCAAATCCCTCGGGCTTGTCGCCGGCAGCGCCGAGGCCTTGAACGCCGCCAGCGTCAATTTCAACACTTCCGGCAAGCTGAACATCACCGGCTATGTGCCGGAT
>JAJDIC010000157.1 GCA_030266525.1 Desulfovibrio sp. OttesenSCG-928-G15
CGCTGCGACTACTACCTGTTTGTGCCCGGCAAGCGGAAGGACAAGATATTTTGTCACCTCACCGGCGAGCGCACAACGCCTGAGTCTGGCTGCTCCTTTTATACACGGGGGGCGGCATGAACAGCGACGAAATAAAACGGACGATGCAGGAGCGGGCTGCGGAGGTTGAGGCTGGGGCCCCTGATGATCGGCATATTTTTTACCGCACTACACCCGAGTCTTCATCGGCAAAGAGGTTTCGGGGAACTCCTCCCCCCATTCCGTATATGCTCAATAAGTTTGGGGTACGTGGGACCGCAGTGCTCTTAAGTGGGGCTGGCGGCGCAGGAAAAACATGGTTGGAGCTTTTGTTGGCGGCCAGCTTTCGCCTCAAAACCCCCCTGCTTGGAGATGAACTTGCACCACAGGTGCAGGGGAATACAGTAGCTATTTTCCCCGAAGACCCGGAAATTATTATCCATCAAAGGATGAAGGCCCTCTGTGACAAATTGGGATACGCAGAGCGCGACCATCTTTTGGACGGAATTTTTCTGCCAGCAATTTACGGCGAAGATATGAGCCTTGTCACCAAGGGAAAGGACTCTGGTTTTACTACTACCGAGACATATAACGCTTTGATTGACTACATAAAGAGGTGTCCTGAAGTTGTGTGCGTTATCCTCGACCCGTTAAACCTACTTCACGGAGTTGATCTTGAGGCGGACCCGGCTGCCGCGCAGTATTTTGCCAGCCGCATGTCCTATCTTGCAAAAGAAACAAACACGCTTGTTATCGTTGCCCACCATACCGTCAAGGGGGACTCTGACCCCAAGAAGTTTGACCTGGAGATAGCTCTTCATGTGAATAACGCCCGAGGGACTGGTGCGACAATGGGAGGCTTCCGAGGGGTAGTATCAGTAGCGGCCTTGCCCGAATTAAAAGCGAAAGAACAGTTCAGTTTGGCGGCCAAACCCAGCCCCGGTGAATATATTGCAGCCAAAATTAGCAAGAACAACTACGGCCCGCTCTGTACCCCTTTCTTTCTGCATAAGGACATAGAAACGGGGCTGCTAGAATATGTGCGAACGGCAAAAGGAAAGCGGAATAGTGTTGAAAAAACACACACTCTTAATCTTTTTGTCCCGTTGGTTGTCAAAAAAGTAGCGGAGCTTGAATCCGAAGGAAAACAACTCACGAAGGTTGGGTTCACAGATATTTATAGCACTGACTGGAAAAAGGCAGGGAACGAAAAAGCCTCAAAATCTACGCTTTCTGCTGCAATCAATAAAGCACTCCTGGACGGCTATTTAATAGAAGAACCGAGCAAGAACGCCAGTGGGCGTTCGATTGCACTTTTATCTATCAAGGGGGCACTCCCTCTGCCCGATTCAAGCACTCCCGGCAGCTTCAATTCATGGCTACAAGGCGATGACAACGCGGAAGATGAAATATGAAAAATCGTTGTGCCAGAAGAAGTTCCAAAGTTTCAGAAATTTATGTTTTCTGGAACTTCTTGCGCCAGAAGAAGTTCCAAAGTTTCAGAAAAAAAGAGAAGTTTCAGGCGGAAATAAAAAAACTTGGAACTTCTTGGGAGAGAGCGACTTGGAGAAGTTTCAGGCGAGAAGTTTCAGAAATGCTTTTCAAAAGCTGGAACTTCTTGTGCCAGAAGAAGTTCCAAAGTTTCAGGCAATCCCTTTACTACGTAAATACCAGGACAGTTGAAACTTGTCCTGGGGGATACACCCTGGACGGTTCGTTATGACCGTCCGGGTATCCCGACAAAACGAGGCGTAAACGTGATGAAAAAAACCAAATTCAAAGAGTGGGACATAAGTATCAAGCCAGCCAAAAAAGGATGGCAACCCGTAATTGTGAGCCGTGATGTTGATTCCGGTGTTCGACGCACAAAAAGGAAGGACGGGACGTGGTGTACGCTCAGTGCTACACGGACGAAATTTTCCTTGGCATGGAACGGGGAGCGGTTTGCAGAGGGGAACGAATTGAAGGCTGTGCGTAAACGTTTTCCTGCTCTCTATAAGGCACTTTTGGAAATTTTTATGTCCACAAACCAATAACAGGAGAAACTGCAATGTCGAAAGAAAACAAGTGGTGCCCGTTTGCGAGAATTATACAAGACAGATGTGCATATAACCGGCCATTTGATTTGAGTCATGAGGTTAAAAAAATAGCAGCCAATGCTATACAGCATTCTCCATGCATTAAAGGCGAATGCGCCATGTGGCAATCGGAAGATGGCGTAACCGGTTACTGCGGGCTCGTTAGCAGGTCATGAACACCATCCTCTCATTCCTTCCTGCCGGGTGGGGCAAGCACAAGGGCGGCGGCGAATGGGCCGGTCCATGCCCGAACTGCGGCGGTGAAGATCGCTTTGTTGTCTGGCCGGAACATCCCAGCGGTGCAGTGGGCGGCAAGTACCTGTGCCGCGGCTGCTCTGCTGAGGGTGGCGACGGTATACAGTTCCTGCGTGACTTCCTGGGTATGAGCTACCCGGAAGCGTGCAAGGAGTTGGGTGCCGATGCGGATGCCATGCGTGACAGGCCAAAGGTGCAAGCGCAACGGAAGGAGTGGGAGCCGAAAGAAGAGCGTGTTCCCGGTGAGGTATGGCAGAAGCAGGCCCTTGCGTTCCTGCCCTTTTGCCGGGAGCACGCT
>JAJDIC010000158.1 GCA_030266525.1 Desulfovibrio sp. OttesenSCG-928-G15
GCGACTGTCAAAAAGCTGGACGGCTATGACCTTGGCCTGCGAGAGAATAACGCGCAGACCAGAGCGCATGTGCTTGCAATGCTTGAAAAGGCCTTGAAGCCTTACTCCAGACCCAACGATGTGGTGCTGGTGCTCGCTCATGTGGGCTTTGACCCGAAAAGGGCGGAGGAAAGCGCACGGAAACATTTGCTGACCGGTAAGGACCTTACCGGGGTAGCCAATGTAGACTTTGTGCTTGACGGGCATACCCATAGAATTGTCGGACCGGAGCGTATGGGGGATGCCTGGTATGTTCAGGGGGGCCGATATCTTAAGCGTTTTACCGAAATTACCCTGAAGGTTGATAAAGACGGAACCCTGTCGCGCGATATCGACCTTCGCTCGTATGGCGATACGGAATCAATCACTCCTTCTGCCGAAGTAGCCAGGGCTATTGCGGATATTCGCAGACAACACGGCTTTGGCAATGTGCTTTTTGATCTGACCGGTCCGGACAAGGATTTTTATTTATCCAGTGATCTTCGTTGGCGCAGCAAGCCCCTGGGCACCCTTTTCGCCGCGGCAATGCATAAAAGCATCGGCGCGGACTTTGCGGTGATCACAGCAAGCGGCTTCAAGGGCGAACTGTACCCAAGGCCGCTCACGGTGGGGCATGCCTATGACGTTACGCCCCTTGCCGGGAACATACTGAGCGCCAAAATCAAGGGGAGCAAGGTATACGAGTTGTTTTCCAGGTTTCTGGTGCCCGGAACCGGCTCATTCCCGCAGATCCACGGCATAGCCGTCAAGGTCCGGCAAGATGAGGACAACCCGAGAAAGCCCTACAGGGTGTTGTCCATAACCCTTGCCGACGGCAAGGCCCTTGACCCGGACAAGGAATACACCATTGCCTACAATGGCCGTCTTTTTTCCAAACCGGAAGATGAGTCCTTGTTCATGAGCGGGTCACGCGTTCACGGTACGGTTTCGGAAATGGTTGTGGAATATTTTGAGCAAAACCGCAAACTGCCTTGGAGCGCCATAGCCGCCGAGGAATGCCTGCAAATTCAGAAGGGGCAGTGAGGCGTAACCAGGCCGGGGCCAGTTCTCCCGCCTTTGGTGCGCGCGGGAGGCATGACAAATGGATAAAAGAAATACCGTTTGAGCAAATCCGGGCGGACTGCGAAACGGAACCAGACAGCATACGGGCCAGGCGAAATTTTCTTCCGCCTGGCCCGTATACTGTTACAGCTTCAATGGTACTATGCTCTAGTATCTGTAGTGATCGGGCTTGAACGGCCCGTCAACGCTTACGCCGATATAGTCTGCCTGTTCCTTGCTCAGCGTGGTCAGTTTGGCGCCGAGGCGACCGAGGTGCAGGCGGGCCACTTCTTCGTCAAGGCGTTTGGGCAGGGTGTACACCTGGGGTTTGAGTTCCTTGTTTGAGGCCAGTTCAAGCTGGGCCAGCACCTGATTGGTGAAACTGTTGGACATGACAAAGCTCGGGTGGCCGGTTGCGCAGCCAAGGTTCATCAGGCGACCTTCGGCCAGAAGGATGATTGACTTGCCGGAGGGCAGAAGCCATTTGTCCACCTGGGGCTTGATATTGGTGCGCACGCAGCCTTTGGTATCTTCCAGCCAGGAGACTTCAATTTCATTGTCAAAGTGGCCGATGTTGCACACGACGGCTTCATCTTTCATGCCCATCATGTGTTTACCGGTCAGGACGTGGTAGTTGCCGGTGGCAGTGACATAAATGTCGGCCTGGGGCAGGGCGTCTTCCACGGTGGTTACTTCAAAACCTTCCATGGCGGCCTGCAGGGCGCAAATGGGGTCGATTTCCGTGATCAGTACGCGTGCGCCAAATCCGCGCATGCTCTGGGCGCAGCCTTTGCCCACGTCGCCATAGCCGCAAACCACAACGATTTTTCCGGCAACCATGATGTCTGTGGCGCGTTTCAGGCCGTCTGCCAGTGATTCACGGCAGCCGTACAGGTTGTCGAACTTGGACTTGGTAACAGCGTCGTTCACGTTGATAGCCGGGAACAGGAGCTTGCCTTCTTTTTGCATCTGGTACAAGCGGTGCACACCGGTGGTCGTTTCTTCGGAAACGCCCTTCATGTTGGCGGCAACCCTGGTCCAGCGGTCTTTGGATTTTTCCAGGCTGGCGGCTATGCGGGCGAGAACAATGGCCAGTTCCTTGTTATCTGTGCCGGCTTTGAGCACGTCGGGGTTCTTTTCCGCTTCCACGCCCTTGTGAATGAGCAGGGTGGCGTCGCCGCCGTCGTCCACAATCAGGTCCGGGCCGGAGCCGTCCGGCCAGGTAAGGGCCATTTCCGTGCACCACCAGTATTCTTCAAGGGTTTCGCCTTTCCAGGCAAACACCTTGGCCATGCCGGACTCGGCAATGGCGGCGGCGGCGTGGTCCTGGGTGGAAAAGATGTTACAAGACGCCCAGCGGATATCCGCGCCAAGGGCATGCAAGGTTTTAATCAGCATGGCGGTTTGAATGGTCATGTGGAGCGAGCCGGAAATTTTCATTCCCTTGAACGGTTTTTCCGGGCCGTATTTGGCGATAAGTTCCATCAGACCGGGCATTTCGCGCTCAGAGAGCTGCATTTCCTTGTGGCCAAAATCTGCCAGGGACA
>JAJDIC010000016.1 GCA_030266525.1 Desulfovibrio sp. OttesenSCG-928-G15
CGGTCACACGTCGCGAGAGATGCTTTTGCTCCAACTCGCCGGTGAAGTCAACACCTTTTTTTTATTTTTTTTCTCTATGCAATACCGCCGTGTTACATTTTCTCTAGACTGTTCCGAAGCACTTCACTTTGCCCCCCTTTTCCCCTCTCGGGGAAAAGGGGGATCAGGCGCTCCACAAAAAAGCATCCCGCAGGCAGATAGGCCTGCGGGATGCTTTCCAGAACATGGAAAGAGCTGTATCTACTTGCCACCCCATATGGCCGGGTTGGCTCCGAGCTGCACGAGCTGCTCCTTGGGAATTTCCGCAGTAAACTCCCCTTCGGCGTAACTACCCACTTCATAGGGGGCGTAATACACACGAAGGCCGTTTGCGGTCAGGGCCATGCGCTCCATTTTCAAATCAAGGGTTTTCGCATCCGCAGCCACCGGCTCGGCGTCTTTATCCTTTGCCGCCTGGACGGCTTTGGCCACAAGCGGGACAAGTTCTGATACCGCCTTGTCCACATCAGTGAAAACATCGGTCAGGGCGAGGGGCTTGCCTGTTTCCTTGTTAAAACTGAACACAAAGGTTCCCCGGTTGCCGTGCGCACCGCCGGTGTATTCTTCCTTGTCAAAGACGACAGAGACAAAGGCCGGAGACGGGTTTTCCACGGAATAGGTGAACTTGCTGAACCAGGAGCCACCGGCTGCTTCTTCCGGCAGTTTGCCTGTCTGAGAAACCTGGACCCGTACCTCTTCCGCCTTTTCAGCGATAAAACTGCGGAAAGGCTCAAAAGCCTCATCAAACTGTTTCTTGGCAAAAGCGCCGAGCGTGGCATCCGCTTCCTGGCCAAAGCCTTGCGGGTAGGCGACAGAAATGGTCATTTCCGCGCCGGGGTGTTTGAAAGACATTTCCCAAACCAGAGAAGCGTCGCTGCCGGTCGACTGCTTATCCGCTGCAAAAGCGCCCTGCCCGAAAGAAAGAGCAGCCAGGAACAGACTCATCACAAAAAAGCCAAAAATACGCATACCACTTCCTTATTGATGTTATAGCTTGTACGTTTTGAAATATCGCCTTACGCGCCGCCCCAAGGATAATACGAAATAAACGCATACACCCCGGCAGCAAGGCCGATTACGCTACAGGTTGCAAAGATGGCATCGTGCAAAAACCTGGCGCACCACAGCAAAAAGGCTGCAAGGAAAAACAGGACCACGGCCCAGAAATACTGGGGCATGCCAATGGTGGCGAAAAGGCTGGGCTGGCCGAGAGCCAACAGCCAGAAGCCACCCATGAGATAGCTGCCGCTGATGGTTATGAGCGAGGCCTGCACGCTGTCCCACAACTCATGCGGCTTTTTGGCGTACTGCAAAAAATAGATCACCCCGGCTGCCAGCAGGTACCAGAAAGGCTCCTGCGGCAGAATGTAAAACGCTTCCGTGTTGCCGGAAAACGCTTCCCAGGATTTTTGCAGGAACATCCACAAGCCGGGGGTTGCAAGGCCGAGGGAGAAAATAAAGGCAGAGCTGCGCAAAAGGCCAACAGCCAGATACAGCCCCGTGAGCAGCAGGGGCAACTGGGTCACTATCATGCCGGGAACATAGTGCCCGTGCAACACAGTGAGCAGGGCCACAATGACTATGGTAACACAGTGCGCACCGAGCCAGCGCAGGGAATGAACCGTGAAAGAATACCCATCCCGCCGTGCGGCCTGGTGCCCTGCGTAAAACAGGAACCCCGGCGCCAGGGCGAAAAGCAGAGGGATTGTCAGTAAGGCCCAGTTAAAGGGTGCTGCCTGTTCCATGTTCACCGCCTTGTGCAGAGGTACAAACCTCGTTTGGGGCAGACACTACGCCGCCCGTCAAGAAATAATGGATATAACCGGGTCCGGGAAATAGCCCCGGCCCGGTTTGCTGCCACAAGATCAACCCGCCGCAGCGGCGAGTGCAGAATCAAAGGAGACCTCGTTCGCGACCTCGGGAACGATTTCAGCATACGTGAGTAAGCCTGCCTTATCCACAACAAAAATGGAGCGCGTAAGGAGGCGCAATTCCTTGAGCACAACCCCGTAGGCCATTCCAAAGGAGAGATCATAATGATCAGAGAGCGTTTCAAGTTGGTGCGCGTCGGCCATGCCGCACCAGCGGGCCTGGGCAAAGGGCAAATCGCAGGAAACAGTAAGAATGCGCACATGCTCGCCAAGTTTGGCAGCTTCCGCATTGAAACGACGAGTCTGCAAGTCGCACACGCCTGTATCCAGCGAAGGTACCACAGAGAAAATCAGGGTCTTGCCCTGGTATGAAGCAAGGGAACGCGGGGAGAGGTCGTTGGCAAGCAGCCGGAAATCCGGCGCTTTTTGCCCGACGTTTACCGGGGAACCAAGAAGCGTCATAGGCGCACCCTTGAAGCTGACGATACCTGTTCTTTCCATATTCCCTCCTTCCTGCCCTTGCAGGGGCTGGCTTCACAAATGGCCGGGCAGCCCGGCAGGCTTATACGGCCTTGGCAGTAGCCGCCTGCTGCACAATTTTTTCACCGGCGGGCGTTGCAATTACCTCGCGAAGAGCGGCAACAACTTTCGGGTCATAACTGCCTTCCTGGCTTTCCAGAATCTTCATGATTTCTTCCACCGGAAGGGCCGGACGGTAGGAGCGCGGCTTTGCCATGGCGGCAAAAGCGTTGGCTACAGCCATTACCCTAGCGTACACGGAGATTTCATCGCCGGAAAGCCCCTCCGGGTAGCCCTTGCCGTCCAGACGCTCGTTCATCTGACAGATAGCATCCACAACCGGCAGGTCGAATTCGATATCTTTCAGCACATTGCGTGCATGTTCGACATGGCGCTCCATTTCCACTTTTTCTTCCGGGGTAAGCGCGCCGGGCTTGAGCAGAATGTCTCTTGGGACAAACATTTTGCCCACCTGTGAAAGGTTGGCGGCGGCTTCAATGGTGGCGGTGTCCCTGTCGGAAAGACGCAGCTGCTTGGCCAGAAGCGAAGCCAGGCCGCCCATAATGCGGGAATGGCCGCCAAGGAAGGGATCCGCCTCTTCAATGGCCCGCACGAGAGCGTCAATGGTTTGCTGAACCACGCGGCGGCTGTGTTCCTGGGTTTCCACCAGTTTGGTGATGTCGCGGAAAACAGAAACAATGCCCTGAGGGGTTCTGGAGCCCTTTTCCCGCAGGGGGGTTTTGGAAATCTGGAAATGATAGCGCTTGGACTGCAACCAGAGCACTTCCTGGATGGACAGGCTTTCACCGGTCATGAGCACATGCTGGTCAGAGGCATTCAGGCGTTTGGCCGTGTCAAAACCGAACACCGCCGGGCCGTCAAGGCCGACCACGTCATCCACCTTGCGCCCGACCGCTTCGGCGAAGGCATCGTTGACGTAGCGGTAAACGCCTTTGCCGTCTGTAAGGGAAATGGGGTCGGAAATGGTGCTGTTGATGCCGTCGAGCAGTTTTTTCTGCTCACCGATAACTGACAGAAGGTCGGTAATATGTTCGTTAATGCTTTGCTGTTGCTGCCCGACAAGACGCCACCACACAGCGCTGAAAAGAAGCACCAGGGCCAGGGACAAAATGCCTGCCAGCCCGTAGGTGGTGGTCTTTTTATCGCTCATGGTGCTGTTCAGTATGGCAGCATCGTTTTCAGCCAGGATCCACAAATCCATGGAGCGGGTTTTTACGCCGGAAGAATACACATCCAACTGTTCAGCCATGGCTTTGCGCAGGCCAAAGGGGTATGTGCCGTCGTCGTTCGGAGCAAAGTCCGGAATCTGGCGGAGCATGGTTGCACCGGGGGCGACATTCTGAAAGATATCGCCATTTTTCTGCACCATTTTCAGCTTGCGGCCCGTTTCGCCCGCCACACCGGGAGAAAGAAGCTCGCCCAGCTTGGCGTCCACAGTCTGGCTGATTATGATAACGGCAACCGGGCGGCTGTCTTGCTGCTGGTAAGCCATAATCGGCAGATACATATCAAGGTTCAGGCCCTTGCTCTGCATTTCTATGGGGGCGTAAGCCATGGAGCCGGAATTGACCACTTGTTCCACGAGCCGCTTCTGCGCGCTGTTCAAGGGGGCCATGGAAGCTTCCGTGCTCATGTAGGTTTCGGCGCGGCTGGTAACGATACGCGCGGCGCTGAAACCGGTGTAGGAGACAAATTCCGACAGCATGGTCCGCATGAGGGGCAGTTGCGAGGCCAGTTGCTGAGCCTGGTCGCTTTTTTCTGCCTGCGAGCTGGTGTCATCCACGTCAGAGCCTTCATCCGAGAACAGCAAGGGAATGCCGCCGGGCAGCTTGTCTACTTCGGAGGCAAACAGCTGGAACAGGTCAGAACCTACAAGGCGTTTGCTTTGCTCCACCTGGGCTGCCAGCCATGAATCAGTGGTTTCCGCCCTGGTAGCCGTGATGGTTTTCTGACGCTGGGCGACATCTTCCTCCATACTGGTCTGCGTCTGGCTGACATTATGGAAGGCTACGGCAAAAATAACCCCGATGAGCACCACCACGATGAATATGCCGAACCACAAAAGGCGTTTGCTACGCCCTGCGGATTCTGCGAGGGGGGATGTTTCATCAATCCGGGTTGTTGCGTCACTCATACTTATCTCCGCAGTCTGTACAACGGTATACGGCTTTGCGCCAGCAGGGCTGCGCCCTACTTGCCGGGCGTAGCCTTGGGTTTAACATGGCGCCACAGGAATTCTTCATTCACGCTGTATTGCGGCGCATAGTGTGGAAGCTTTTTATGAGACAAAACCATATTCGACAGGTTGTCAAGAATATAGGCGTCATTTTGGGTATATACAACCAGAACGGCGTGCCCCAGATTACGGATGGTATCTTTCAGGGCCACAATGCGCATGGAACTGGCGGGAACCCCCAAATCTCTGAGCGCGTAGTATTTTGAAATGGCAAAATCTTCACAGTCGCCCGACTTGCGCACAAATTCCTTGGGAGTTGCCCAGTAGTCTTCAACGCCCCAGACTTCCTGGTCGGTCTTATAGGGCCAGACGTTGAAAAACTTGTTTACTTCCTTGACTTTTTCCATGAGCGACGCGCCGCCAAGACGCCCCTTTGCCGCAGCCCAGCGCTGGGTCACCTTCTGGTTGCCGCCGTCCAGCCCATTGCTGCCGAACGAGGGGGATTTGCGCTCCGAGCCAAGTACCCGTTGCCACTTGGGCAGATTCTTTATCGCACTACGAAACTCCACCGTCCCGAAAAGGCGGTTCGGAGCCGCCCCGGCAGCAGAGGCAGAAGCGCCTGATGATGCTGACGAAGCGCCCGAAGTCTTGTCGGACGCATTGCCAGACGCCTTCCCCGAAGTTTTCCCCGAAGACTTGCCTGACGCCTTGCCCGAAGACTGGGCAGGAGCCGTTTTGGCCGGGGGGGGGCGGGGTTGTCATCTGTATTCCGGTATCCACGGGCGGTTTATCAAACTTCAACGGAGTGCCGTATTTTCCCTTGGAAGCGCCGAAGCCGTCCGGTTGTACAAGCACCACCAGAGCCAGAGAAAGCGCCGCTACTGCCGTGCTGCAAAAAGCACGACGAAGAAAGCCTTGGCATATCTGGACAACTGGTTCGGGCATGTGTGCTCCGGCGTCTTTCACGCCAGGGGTGTATGCTTCAAAGAGCGCTGTGCAACGTTATCAAGGGAATTCTGCCCAAAGGGGCTGTCGCCCCCCCTAAAATATTCGGCGGAAGTAGTCCGCCACGCCGCCTTCGGCGGCGGGAGCAAAGCAAAAACCACGTTTTTTGCTTTACGGCCTTCCGCGAAATGAGGCGAAATGAAATGGAGCCTTACTTCGCGGATATCACACGAGAGCAGAGTCGCTTTGAGCTTTGCCGCTTAACGGCAAACTCAAGGCAAGGCTTTGCGGACAAATCCTTGCAGAGCATGTATACATTTTCAAAGGTACAATGCTCTAGTGTTCGGTCATGGCATTTTGCATGGCCTTGCGCACCGGGCCGATAATGTGGCTCAGAACGGACTTCTTATCCGTAAGCACATCCACGGAAACCGTCATTCCAGGCAAAATTTCCAGTTCTTCACCCCGGTATAATATACTTTTACGCTTTGTGACAAATCGGACTTCGTACCAGGGCTCGCCCTTTTTATCTTCAATGGTGTCGTTGCTTATCTTGGTTACTGTAGCTTCAAGGCCGCCGTAAATGGAAAAATCATACGCCGTAACCTTGACCATGGCGGGCTGGTTTACAAAGAGAAAGCCCCGATCCTGCGGGCTGAACTTGGCCTCCACTTCAAGCGCACCGTCTGTGGGCAGAATCTCCATGATAGTTTCCGCAGGCTTGGCCACGCTGTCTTTTTTCAGGATAATCCGCTTGACCGTGCCGCGCACCGGAGAACGCATCTCTGTCCTTGTGACCTGCTCGTCGCTGGCCAGGATTTGCTGCTCGATGCTGCTGAGTTCACTGCGCGTCTTGTTGATTTCGTCGGCAATGGAGGCCTGGCGCTCGGCAGAAAGATTGGAAAGCCGTTCTTCGGCAGCCTGTACTCCGCTGGAAGCCTTGCCTATGGATTGTATGGTGCTGGACAGGTCGCCTTCCATGGCAACAACCCGTTGCTGGATTTCAATGAATTGCAGGCGGGATACCGAACCGCTCTGGCGGTACAGACGCCCGAAGGTTTCTTCCTGCTGCTTGAGCACGACCAACTGGCGCTCCAGCGAATCCTTGCGCTCGGTGGCTTCCGTAACTTCCTTTTTGCGTTGCTCAAGTTGGGACTGCATAAGCTGTTCCTGCCCGTCAAACTGCTCCTTGCGGGTCATGAAAAGACGGTTTTGCGCACGAACGGCATCAGGCGCCAGTTCTTCTTCTTTCGGGGTAAAGGAAAGGGGGAGGCCTTTTTCTTCCGCGTTCAGGCGTTTGAGCGACAGCGTCAGTTCCGTAGAGCGGGTTTGCAGGTCTTTCAGCCCCGCAACCGCCTGGACATTGGATATGCTGAGGAGGATCTGGTTTTTTTCAACCTGCTCGTTTTCCTCGACAAAAACGTCGGTGATATTGCCGCCCCGCTCACTCTGGATGGGCTGTATACCTTGGGCCGGGATAATCTGCCCCATGCCTCTGGTAACGTCGTCGATCATGGCCCCACTGGCCCATAGAAAAAATACGATGAAAAATACAAACACAGAAAGGGTCAGCGTGAATGCCCACGGGTGACCGCTTCTGTTCATGGCCACATCCACTTCGTGCATGTAGGTCATGCTGTCTTTATCGTCATTATCAAAAACGCCCATTCTTGCGTTCCTTGTTCGGCATTGCTGCGCTACGCGGCAGTTACGCTATTTTTTTACCCCGGATGTTTGGCGGCCCGAAAACAGCACGGCCCGAAAGCCCGCGTCTATTTCTTCCTGCTTTTGCTCTTGTCACCGGAGTTTTTGGTCGAAGTCTTTTTCCCCTTGGCAGCGGGGGAGCCGGTCTCTTTGCCGTCCTGAGCGGCATCCTTGCCGCCCTTGGCAGACGCTTTGCCTCCTTTGGAGGCTTCTTTATTGCCTTTTGCAGCTTCGCCGGGGCGGGCCTCGCTTGCCGCAGCCTTTGCCGGAGAAGCAGAAGCCGCGCCTGAGCCGGAAGCCGGAGCCAAGGCAGCCGCGCCAGAGGGCGGGACAGCTCCGGAAGCCGAACCTGAGACAGGCGTACCCATCCCTGCCGGTGGTGCAGGTACCAGAGCAGGCGAACTGTCCGGGCTTGCCTTTTGCTCACCGGAGATGCCTCCGGCTTCTGCGCCGGGGGCTTGCGCCTGCTGCTCCTTCCAGGTACTGGGGGAGCGACCGGGAACAGATGTTTTCCCGCCTTCGCCGCCATCAGGAGACAGTACACCCCCTTCGGCCCCTTCCTCACCCGCATGCCCGCGCACCTTGCCGGTCTGGCGGGATTTGAGGATGGGCTTCATCAGATAATCGAAAATACTTTTTTCACCGGAAATAACGTTCACCTTGACCGTCATGCCCGGTTTGATGTCCAGCTCCTGCCCGCCCTTTTCCAGCTTGCTGGTTTCCGTTTGAACCCGCACTTCATACCAGGCCTGTCCGCGCGCGTCTTCAATAGTGTCCGCGCTTATCCGGGTAACAATGGCCGGGAGCGAGCCATAAATCGTAAAGTCGTAAGCGTCCACCGTAACCAGCGCTTCCATGCCTTCTTCCAAAAAGCCCCGGTCAGCGGGCTTGAAGCGGGCTTCCACCTCAAGGGTATCGTCTGTCGGCAAAATCTCCATGATCGCCTGCGCCCGTTGGGCAACGCTCTCTTCCTTAAGAAGAATGCGGCGAATTACCCCGTTAATGGGAGAACGCAAATCGGAAATCTGCACCATGTGGCTGCCGGCGGCGATTTTTTGAATAATGCTGTCAAGCTGACGTCTGTAGTCGTTTCGTTCATTGGCAATGGTTGCCTGCCACTCGGAATCGCGGTTGGCAAGACGAGCTTCTTCTTCGCGCACTTCGCTCTGCGTTCTGGCAATACTTTCCGCAAGGGCGTTCAGCTCGCCTTCCTGAGTGATTACCTGCTGGCGCAGGTTGAGAAAATCTATTTCCGAATACACCTTTCTGGCTACCAGCGGACGCACGCTTTCTACCCGCTGCTTCAGCAAAAGCAGGTTCTGCTCATACTGGCGACGGCGGGAAAACGACTCTTGCACGGCACGCCGTTTCTGCTCGAGGTTGGCCCGGATTTCCCGTGTGCCGCTTTCCATTTTTTCCCGGCGGGTGTCATAAAGGCGCAACTGGTCATTGACCATGTCCGGATGGGTGGCTTTTTCCTCATCCGAATACACGAGTTTTTTTCCTGAGCCTTCGGCATCCAGACGCTTCAGGGCGAGAATACACTCCGTTTCCTTGTTCACAAGGGTCTGGAACTCGGCCACGGCCTCGACGTTGGACATTTGCACCAGCTTGTCGCCGGCTTTGACCTCCTGCCCTTCCTTGACGAAAATTTCCTTGATCACGCCGCCCTGTTCGCTTTGCACGGGCTGCACGCCAAGCGAGGGAGTTACCTGGCCTTCGCCCCTGGTCACTTCATTGCGCTCGGTAAAATACATCCAGCAAAGGCCTACAACGAACAGCATCAACAAAAAAAAGGACAGTCGGTACGCCCACTTGCTGCCACGGTACAGCATGGCGGCATCGACTTCGTTCATAAAGTCGAGGTCGTCAGTATCCAGACGATAGCGCGATGCGCCGCCCGGTACGCCGCCAGACGCGCTCTTTCCCTTGCCCGAGGCGGCAGAGGGCGTTGCTGCGGCAGAGGACTTGTTGGGTTCGGAAGTCATTTACGCCTGCGCCCCTTGAGCCTGAGCGGTTTTTTCCTGGCCAGGGCGGTTTCCGCCGCCCGCCACGCGCACTTGCTCGTTTCTGAGCGCGTTGAGCACGGCATTCTTGGGACCATCCGCCACTATTCGGCCGCTGTCCATGACCACAAGCCGTTCCACCAGGTCCAGCATGCTGAGACGGTGGGTGACCAGAATCAGGGTTTTGTTACCAAGCGTTGCGGCAAGGCGCTGCTTGAGGGCCAGTTCGGAGCTGTTGTCCATGTTGCTGCTCGGTTCGTCCATAATCAGGATGTCCGGGTCTTGCAGCAGGGCGCGGGCAATGGCAACCGACTGCCGCTGACCGCCGGAAAGGGACATGCCCCGTTCGCCCACCGGCATGCCGAAGCCCGCCGGGTGCGCCCGGACAAAGTCCGTAACCCCGGCAATGTTGGCTGCCCGCAAAATCATGCGGTCATCGGCATTTACCGCGCCAAAAGAAATATTTTCGCGCACCGTGCCGTAAAACAGGTAGTTATCCTGCGAAACATAGCCCACGCGAGAGCGCAAATCGACCATATCAAGCTGGCGTATGTCTACCCCGCCAAGCTTCACCGCGCCTTCGGAGGGCAGGTACAGGCCGACGCACAGCCTGCCCAGCGTACTTTTGCCCGAACCCATGCGACCGATGATGCCCACCTTTTCGCCGGGGCGGATATGGATGTTCACCTTGTCCAGAGCGAAGCGTTCCGTGGCGGGATACTTGAAGCTCAAGTCCTCCAGGGTAAGGGAGTGTTCCAGGTGGCCGAAATCGACATATTGCCCGGTTTCCGGCTTCTCTGTATCCAGATTCATCAGCATATCCAAAGACTTCAAAGACATGCGCGACTGTTGCAAGCGGGTCAGCATGGAAGCGACCTGGGAAAGCGGCGCCATGGCCCTGCCCGCAAGCATGTTGCAGGCAATAAGACCGCCCATGCTCAAAAGGCCGTCGGAAATGCGGTATACGCCCCATATGATAACCAGCACGCTGACCAACTGGGTAATCACAATGGTCATGGTCACCGAGAGGTTGGACATGCGTTTTGTCTGGTTGTTGGAAGAGGCGCTCATGCCGACAACACGCTCCCAGGCGTGCTGAATGCGGCCTTCAGCCATGGTGGTTTTAATGGTTTCCAGCCCGTTGATGATTTCCACCAGCAGGGCGTTTTTCTGCATGTTTTCCTTAAAACCCTTCTCTGTCACCTGTTGCAGCGGGAACTGCAAAAAAAGTCCGGCGCAGACAACAATGGGCACGGCAACAAGCGGAATAATCCCGATTGGCCCGCCGATAACAACGACCAGAACCACGAAAAAGACCAGGAAGGGCAGGTCCACCAGAGCCATGAGGGTAGTGGAGCCGAAAAAGTCGCGCAGCGACTCAAACTCGCGCAGGTTGTTGGCCAAAGAACCGGTGGAGTCCGGCTTCACGTCAAGGCGCATGGCCAAAAGGTGCTGCATGAGGCGGCTGGCAAGAACGATATCCGCGTTCCTGCCAGCCACATCCACAAAATAACTGCGCAGGTTTCGCAGCAAAAAGTCAAACATATAGGCAATGATAATGCCGATTGCCAGCATCCAGAGCGTGTCTGTGGCGTGGTTGGGCACAACGCGGTCGTACACGTTCATAAAAAACAGAGGCCCGGCTACAGCCAGAAGGTTTACCAGAATACTGGCGCCGAAAACGTGCTTGTAGATGGGCATGAAGTGAAACAGCGTGCCCCAGAACCAGCGCTTGTGGTCCAGCAGTTTGATGTCGCTGGCCCGCTTGTCCAGCTTCGGCTCGGGCTTGGCGTAGATGGCATAGCCGAGATATTCATTTTCCAGGGCGTCCCGGCTTACGGTATTCGGCTCCATCCCGTTTTCAGGGAAAAGCACCTCCACTTCCTTGTCATTGATGGACGTAAGGATGCAGGCCTTTTCCCCCTGAAGCAGCAAAATACACGGCAGGGTCAGGGGCGAAATTTGCGAAAGGGTCGGCCGGAATACGGTTTTGGCCCGAAGCCCCGCAGCCTTTGCCGCCCGGATAGCGGCGGAAGGGTGCAAGGGGCCGGAAGTTTTAGGCAGACCGGCAATGAGCAGGCGCGTAGAAACCGGCTTGCCGAACAGTTTGAACAAACCGGCAAGACATTGGATAAGGGGCGGGTCATAATCCACGTCCGAAGGGTCGGGCACGGAAGAATTCTGTTTGGCCAACGCGTCGGCTTCTTCCTTGCTCAAAGGCGGCGGGCCGCCTGCGTTTTCACCGTCCGGGGCTGGCTGCGGAGGACGAGCGGTCTGAGCCTGAGCGGCTGCCGCCTGGGATTGGGGGGCTGCCGCCTCGGGCTGGGGAGCTGCCGCCTGGGATTGGGGAGCTGCCGCCTGTTGCCGGGGGGCCTCGGTATTATGGGAAGCTACAGTGCCGCTTTCTTTTTCTGGTGTGGTCACAGGATATGTTCCTTTCTATTGCGCGGAGCCGTGCGGGCAATGCGCAAAGACGTGGTCAGTAATGATCGGTTCAGGGCCGGAGAGCAGGCCACCGGCACCCATGCGTTCGTTGCCAAAAAGAAAATAAACAGCAATATAAACGAAACGCGAATGGAAAAGTATAGGCCCTAACCATA
The DNA here is from genome assembly GCA_030266525.1 of Desulfovibrio sp. OttesenSCG-928-G15. The sequence goes on from JAJDIC010000016.1 coordinate 11,882, forward strand.
TCATCGTCAATATAGTCACCAATATGCACAAGCACTCAATACACAACGCCGAAACCGCCTCCGGCCCTATCCCCTTCCTGCAATCGCCCGCCGCAACAAGGCAAACGCCCCGGAAGTCAGAAGCAGGCCCGTGACAATGCAGAGAATACCCAAAAGTTTCGTATTGTCGGGCACTTCATCAAGAAGAACCCAGGCCAGCAGCACGCTGGTGACAGGAACGAGCATCAAGGACAGGCCCGATATGCTGGTGGGCAGGGAGCGCAGAATGAAAAGCCAGAGCACCCCGGCTACCGCTGTTGCCAGAAAGGCATTATAGCCCAGAGCGAAAATCAGGTACTCCGACCAGTCTATCGCCTTTTCGTTAACCCCAAATGCCAGAACGCCCAGGCCAAGGCTGCCGAAAAAGGTTTGCCAGGCAGTGAGGCTGAGCACCTCTATCTCCGGGTGCTTGCGAAACAGCGCCTTGTTTAAAATGGCTCCACACGCCCACAAAAAACCGGAGAACACCGCCAGGCAAGACCCCAGAACGGTACTTCCGCCATGCCACGGCTGCATGACAAGCGTAAGCCCCACTCCCGCAAACACGAGAGCCAGCATTTGCACCCCGGTAATTTTTTCTTTCAGAAACAGGGCCGCCAGCATGATCATCCAGAACGGAAGGGTGTATACGAGAATGGCGGTATTCCCCGCCCCGCCATAGACGAGGGCCAGTTGCGACACTCCCGTCATACCCGCCGTCTGGGTAAAGCCGATCGCGATAACCGGAATCAGCGGGGGCGGGGCAATCCGCCTGCCCATGAACAGCAGCAGCAAAAACAACAATGCAGAACCGGAGAGTGTGCGTAGCGCGGCAAAAGAGAATGGCCCCGCATACAGCAGAACGGACTTCATCACAATCCAGTTATAACTCCAGATAGCAACGAGAAATACCAGCGCCAGCATGGCAAGGGATGTGGTGGAACGCGCCTTCATGACACAGCCATCCTACTCGTTTGTTTTCGTATTTCAAGCATTCTTTACTACGGGGAGATATTTTTAAGCAGAAAAAAATACAATAAAAACATTACACTACAACAGAAGCATATGACAAACAGCAGTGCGCTTACACTACAACTCTAAAAATTATCCAAACAACCTATAGAGTTGTGAAAACCATCCGATAAGGGAGATCCCGATGGTGCATATAGTAAGGAAGCATCCGTAATCAAATGAGAATCATTGCCCCGGGCACAAAAAAAGCATTGCAAGAGCAGCCGAAAAACGCAACCTCCACCCCGACTGCCCACATAGGCATCGCGCAGAACGGCTGTTTTCGGCCTTCGGCGGGTATTCCGGTTCCCGCCTTGCATAACGGAGAATTATTCTGTAATTATCTGCGGACGAGCACAGACGAGTGCCCCTAACTACCTGATTCAACTAGCCGGTCAACGCGCGACTGGTGAGGAATCCGTGCTTTTCAGGGCTGGCGGCCGCGGACAATCGAGACCGGGCAAACATTTTTCCCCTTGATAATGCGCGTCCTATATGGTTTTATATCTTCGCGTTGTGCTTACGAATCTTTATATTCTCTGTTTAACGGTTTTGTTTTCAAGGAGATTGGCATGAAAATAAGGTGTTCCACCTTGATTGCTGCGGGGGCGGCTATTGTTTTGACCCTGGGGTTAGCTCAGGCCGATCCGGTATTGGCAGCGACCAAGGGGAAAGGCAAGGTGACAACCATGCATGACACCGCAGTTTCCACCCTCAAATATAGCCCCACGGTCAAAAGCTTTCAGGAATACCGCCAGGCGGCGGAACATGACCTGCACCGCTCCAGAAGCGGCTGGTTCCCCAGGATTGACGCACGCGCCGGCTTCGGCATTGAGCAATGGAGTGACGCTAACACCCGCAACGCATCCTACCGTCAGGATCGGAGAGATTACTACAGCCGCAGTGAAGCCAGCATTACCGTTTCCCAAACCATATGGGACGGCTTTGATACCAGAAGCCGCGTGAACATGAGCCAGCACAGGCTCGACTCTGCTGTCAGCCGCTTGTACGACAACGCCGAAGGCCTGGTGCTGGACGCCCTGCTCGCCCATATCGACGTGTACCGCCAGCGCCGCATTATCGCCCTGGCCGAACTGAACGTCAAAAACCACAAAGCCATTCTGGATTCGCAGAACGAGCGCTATACCTCCGGCGCATCCACCCTGGCCGACGTTACGCAAACCCAGAGCCGCCTTGCCAGAACCGAAGCCTCGCTTGCTGAGAGCAAGGCTGCACTGGAAGTGGCCCTTTCCGCTTACAAGCGCTACACAGGCAAAGTCCCCGGTGAACTCGAGCCGCCCATGGTTCCCAAAGGCTCTTACGCTACCCTGGAAAAGGCGCTGTATTCCACCCAGACGCGCAACCCCAAAATCAAAGCTTCCTCTTCCGACGTAAAAACGGCGGAATCGCAAGTTGATCTGGACAAGGCTCCCTTCCACCCAAACATTTACCTGGAAGCGGGCCCCACATACAACTATCGCGTCGGCTCTGCCATGGACGACCAGGGCGGCATGGTAGTCATGCTTCGCGCCAACTGGAACCTGCTCAACGGCGGGTATGACTGGTTCAACGTAAAGGGCGACAAGGCCCGCGCCCGTCAAAGCAGGCAGGAACTGGAAGCCTTGAAAGACAGCCTTACCGAAGAAACGGAAAACACCTGGTCCGAATATCTTTCCGCCCAGGACCTGTCCAACCACTACGCCAAGTCTGTGGACTACAGTACGAAAACCCGCGATATGTATCTGGAACAGTTCAACGTGGGCCAGCGCTCCCTGCTGGACGTGCTGGACTCGGAAAACGAACTGTTCAGTTCTTCCATCCAGCTTGTCACGGCGCAGTTGAACATTCTGGCTGCCCAATACCGCCTGAAAGCCCTTGGCGGCGAACTTATCGGCTCTTTCGGGCTTGACCGGGGCGAACTGAACATCAAGACCGACGACAAGGAAAGCATCGGCACCGCCCTTGGTCGCTGGCCGGACAACAGTTCCCAGCCGACCCCGCGCGGGCTGGATTTCCCCAAAAACTACGACCCTGCCAGCAGGCATGCCAACTTCCCCACGCCCAAGGAAATTGTACACAAAGACAAGTAAGGGCAAAGGGAATTACTCATACAACGGAACAGCCCGGATGCATCGCGCATCCGGGCTGTTCCGTTGTATGGCTAGTTACGCCCCTTTGCGCATTGCCGGGATGTCCCGAAAAACCGCAGGCTAGCGGCAGGCCTCAACAATGGCGACGGACGCGGAAGCGCCGATGCGGCTTGCTCCGGCCCGAATCATGGCTTCGGCATCAGCGTAGGTTCTGATGCCGCCGGAAGCTTTTACCCCCATAGCGTCCCCCACGGCGTTACGCATGAGGCGTATGTCTTGCTCGCTTGCCCCGCCGCTGGAAAAGCCGGTAGAGGTCTTGACAAAGTCGGCCCCGGCGTCCCGGGCAATGCGGCAGGCCAGCTGCTTTTGCGCATCGTCCAGAAGGCAGGTTTCCAGAATCACCTTGACCAGCGCTGCGCCCTGCACGTTCTCGACCACCGCGCGGATGTCGCGGGCAACCGCGTCTGTCTGTCCTGCTTGCAGCAGGCCTACCGCCATAACCATGTCCACTTCGCCCGCTCCGTCAGCAACAGCCCGCGCCGCTTCAAAAGCCTTGACCGCCGGGGCGGAGGCCCCCAGAGGGAAGCCCACCACGGAGCACACGCGCACCGGGCTTGCCTTGAGCAGCTCAGCCGCCAAAGCCACATGGCTGCCGTTTACACACACAGAGGCAAAGCCATATTGTATTGCCTCATTGCACAGCCGCTCAATATCCTCTGGCTTCGCGTCCGCTTTGAGCAGGGTATGGTCAATCATTTTCGCCAGTTCGTTTTTTGTCATGGTTGGTCCTTGATAGCGTTCTGACTCGTATCTCTTACGCAAGCGCCGCAGCAGCGACCAGGGCCACGGAAATGGCCGCATCCTCGGCCTTGTGGGCGTGGGCTTCATCCGGTATTTCCTGCTGGGTGCGGTTTACCAGTACCCCGGCCACCATGCCCGCCTTGAGGCCCATCACGCTGCACATGGTGAACAGGGTGGCGGACTCCATTTCAAAGTTCAGCACGTTCAGATCCTGCCACTCCTGCATGGAACCGCGCAGACTGCGCAGCATTTTGCCGGAATACGTGTCATAGCGCTCCTGCCCGGGATAAAAGGTGTCGGAGGCGGCGGTTATGCCTATGTGGTGCGGAATGTTGCCTTGCCTTGCAGCATCAGCCAGAGCACGGACACAGACAAAGTCGGCCACGGCAGGGTAAGTAATGGGCGCAAAATGCCTGCTGGCCCCGTCCAGGCGCACAGCGCCCGTGGTGATAATCACATCCCCCACCTGAATATGGGGCTGGATGGCCCCGGTGGTGCCCACACGCAGAAAAGTGCGAATGCCCAGCTGGGCAAGTTCCTCTACCGCAATGGAAACAGACGGCCCGCCAATGCCCGTGGAGCAGACCAGCACCGGTTTGCCGCCGACCTTGCCGAGGCAGGAGGTAAATTCGCGCTGCTTTGCCAGCAGAACGGAATTCTCCATGCGCCCTGCAATCTGTTCGCTTCTTTCCGGCGCTCCGGGCACAAGGGCCACAGTGGCCCCCCCCCCAGATCTGCCCGGCAAAGCCCCAGGTGAAATACTTCCGCTTTGCTCATCGTATTATCTCCATTTGTCATTACAAACTGAACGCTTCGGGCAAGAGATCCGCCGCAGTAAACTTGTGTATCTCGCCCCGCGTATTGCCAGCATACACAGGCAAGTCCGCGCCGCCGAGTTCCAGAATAACCTGCCTGCAGGCGCCGCAGGGCGTTAGCGGTTTTTCGCATTCTCCCACAACAGCCAAAGCTGCAAACTCACCGACCTTGCAGCCTGCGGCCAGAGCGGTATAAAAGGCCGCGCGTTCCGCGCAGCAGCTAAGGCCGTAAGAGGCGTTTTCCACGTTGCAGCCGTGGAAAACGCGCCCGTCATTTGCGGCAAGGGCCGCGCCAACGGTAAAGCCGGAGTAAGGGGCGTAGGCATTTTCACGAGCTTTTCCCGCCTCGCGCATGAGTCTGGCTTCATCCATCATATGTCCTCTTCCCGCTTTGCCCGGCGTTTTACAAAAGCGCGTCGGCAAAGGATGTCCCCTGCGCGAATAGCGGCAGGCCATGCAAGTCGGCCAGGGTTTGACCAAGATCCGCAAAGGTGTTGCGAATGCCGATACTGCCGGTTTTGCCGCAGGACGACTGCACCAGCAGGGGAATGCATTCGCGGGTATGATCACTGCCCGCAAAGGTGGGGTCGCAGCCATGGTCTGCCGCAATGCAGAGCACATCGTCTTTTCGCATCCGGGCAAACAGCTCCGGCAGGCGGGCGTCAAACTGTTCCAGAGCCAGCGCATAGCCCGCCACATCGCGACGGTGGCCGAAATTCTGGTCGAAATCCACAAAATTAACCATGATCAGGGAACTGTCCGGCCCTTCGTCCGTCTTGCCGCCCAAGGGCGTATCCGAGCGATTGCCCACCTGTTCGAGGGTGGCGTCCCACAGCGCATCCATGCCGACAGCCTTGATCGGACGGGTTATGCCGCAACCGGCGTAAATATCCGCAATCTTGCCAATGCCCGTAACTGTTCCACCCCTGGCAACCAGCTTTTGCAACAGGGTTTCGGCAACCGGCGCAACCGCGTAATCCCTCCGGTTGCCGGTGCGCACAAAGGAAGACGCGTCACTACCGATAAAGGGCCGCGCAATTACCCGGCACACCGAGTAGGGGTCCACCTCTTCCCGGATGACGGAGCACAGGTCGTACAGACGTTCCAGCCCGAAGCGCTCCTCATGGCAGGCCACCTGAAACACCGAGTCAGCCGAAGTGTATACAATGGGCCAGCCGCTGCGCATATGTTCTTCGCCGTGGCGGGCGATAATTTGCGTACCGGAAGCATGGCAGTTGCCGTGAAATCCCCCCAGCCCGGCGCGGTGCTGAATACGGTCAAGCAAGTCATCGGGAAAGGAGTGTTCCTGGTCCGGGAAATACCCCCAGTCAAAGGAAACCGGCACCCCGGCCAGTTCCCAGTGCCCGGAAACGGTGTCTTTCCCGGAAGATCGCTCACTGGCAGCCCCATACAAGGCGCACAGTTCCGGGGCAGGGGAAAAACCCGCTGGAACCCGACCATGCAAAAGGGACCAGGCCAGGCCAAGGCCCATACGCTCAAGGTTGGGCACACGCAAAGGCCCGGAACGGCTGCCCGAATCCGCCCTGCCCTGCAAGCAGGCCGCCGCGATATGACCAAGCGTATCCGCACCGCTGTCGCCAAAAAGAGCAGCATCCGGGGCAAGGCCGATGCCCAGTGAATCAAGGACGATCACTATGGAGCGCATACCAGCGTTACCAAGGCTCGTTACGAGCGCAGTTTAAGCGGCAGCATGCGTTGTGGCGCGCGCGTTATTCCCAAATTCTTGTCCGGCACGCTCTTGGTAATAACCGAACCGGCCCCCACAAGCGCGCCTTCGCCTATTTCCACAGGCGCGACCAACGAAGAGTTGGAGCCTATAAAAGCGTTGTCACCAATGAGGGTGGTGTGTTTGTTTATGCCGTCATAGTTGCAGGTAATGGTGCCTGCGCCGATGTTTGCGCCCGCGCCGATTTCGGCGTCGCCAAGGTAGGTCAGGTGGTTGGCCTTGGCCCCCTTGCCGAGCCGGGCCTTTTTCATTTCCACGAAGTTGCCGACATGGGCCTTTTCTTCCAGCACCGCGCCGGGGCGCAGGCGGGCGTAAGGACCTACAATACAGCGCTCACCGACAACGGCGTCTTCGCAGTGGCAGTAAGAGCGCACCATCACGCCGGAAGCCACAGAGGTGTCGCGCATCCAGCAATGCGACTCGATGCGCGTACCGACCGCTATGCGGCAGTTGCCGTACAGCTCGCAGGGACCGAATATTTCCACCCCTTTTTCAATAAGCACGTCAGGCCCGATACGCACAGAATCCGGCTGGCGAATGATTACCCCGTTATCAAGAAAATCGCGAACAATCCCTGCCCGCAACAGTTCTTCAGAGCGCACAAGCTCAGCGGGAGAGTTGATGCCGAGCAGGTTCGGGTCGTTCCCCATGTTGTGCCCGTATACAGACAAGCTCCGCTCCACAGCCAGCCCCACAAAATCTGTAATATAGTATTCCCCGCTCTTGTTATTGTTGTGCAAAAGCGGCAACAGGGGCGTCAGCGCCTCCACGCGCAGACAGTAGATGCCCGCGTTAATTTCGCCGGTTTCCGGCCCGTGTGTTGCGCTGTCATAATCTTTGGCCTCCACAATGGCGGTAACCGCCCCAGCCTTTCGTACCACCCGCCCGAACGCGCCGGGGGAATCCAGCGTTAGCGTGATAAAGGCAAGGTCGGCTTTTGCGTCAAGCGAGGCCTGCAGAAAACTGCCGAGCGCCTCTTCCCGGAGCAGCGGCGTGTCGCCGTTAATAACCAGAACATAGTCCAGCTTTGCCCCGATTATCGTGCTCCAGGCTGTTTGCAGGGCGTGCCCGGTGCCAAGCTGCTCTGACTGCACTATGAAATTGCGGTCAGGAAAGGCCTCGCGCACCATATCGGCACCATGGCCGATTACCGTAAACAGGGTATCGCACACCGGCAGTGTGGCAGCATATACATAGCCGAGCATGGGCTGCTCAAGAATGCGTTGCAGCACTTTGGGCTTGTCGGAATACATCCGGGTTCCCTTGCCTGCGGCCAGGATAAGAGCCCCTACGCGGCAAGCGGATGTGGAAGAAGCTGGCATGAAGAAAACCTCGTGGTTCGGGTTGGATGGTGTTTTTGCAGGTACAAAGGCACCGCGCCGAGAGCGCCTCGCAGCACCGGGGCAGCACCGGGGAGTACCCGGCAGCGCTACGCCTATCGGGTAAAAGCAATTACACGGCAAAGACTTTACCCTCACGTCCGGTTGACTGTAAAGCCCTGACCGGACACTGCCGTCAAGGCGGGCGTTCTCACCTTTTTTTCCCGCGGCCAGGCGCGGCAGACAAGGGACAACAAAAGATTCTTTTGCCTTGCGCTGTAAAATAGCCTATATTTTCCCTTGTGTTTGCGGTTCCCCCTTGTGAGTGATCAACTTTGAGGAGACTTCCATGGCATCTGGTGACACGAAGTATTTCAAAGCGTTGTATGATGTTGCAAAAGTTATCAACTCCAGCCTCAACACCCAGGTTGTTCTGCAAAAAGTTGTGGAACAGGTTACAGACGCCCTTTCAGCCAAAGGCTGCACCCTGCGGCTGTTGGACCGCAGCGGCAAATTCCTTCTTGCCAGCGCAAGCCATGGCCTGAGCAAGGGGTATTTGCGGAAAGGCAAGGTAGACCTGCTGAAAAGTCGGGTCGATGCGGACGTTTTAAGCTCTGACGACGTGGTGTACATCAAGGATGTCACCACCGACCCCCGCTTTCAATACCCGCAAGCCGCGCAGGAAGAAGGCATCGCTTCCATTCTGGTCGCCCCCTTGCTGGTAGACAGGAAGCCCGTGGGCGTGCTGCGTATTTATACGGAAAAAGTACGCTCGTTCAGCCAGGACGATATGGACTTTCTGCTTGCTGTGGCCAACCTTGCGGCCATTGCCATCCACAACGCCCGCCTGCATGAAGCCCTGCGCTCGGACTATGACCTGCTCACGCAGTACAATTACCAGATCTTTGAAGATTAGGCCAAAATCTCGTTTTACACATAACCAAACAGGAACTCACCCCATGACGAAAACCCGTGTAGCAATCAACGGTTTCGGCCGTATAGGACGGCAGGTATTTCGCGCAGCTCACCAATATTATCGTGACAGCGTGGAAATTGTTGCCGTAAACGATCTTTTTGACGCAGAAACCAACTTCCATCTTCTGGAATTTGACACAAACTACGGCAAAGCGCCCTTTTCCCCGCAGGTAAACGGCAACACGGTGACCGTGGACGAGTGGAAAGTAACCAGCTTTGCCGAGCGTGACCCGCAAAAACTGCCCTGGTCCGACCTTGGCGTGGACGTTGTTGTGGAATCTACCGGCATTTTCCGCACCGGACCCCAGGCGGACGTGCACCGCCAGTCCGGCGCGAAAAAGGTCATCATCACCTCGCCCACAAAAGAAGAAGACCTTACCGTGGTTCTCGGCGTCAATGAAGGCGACTATGACCCGCAAAAACACCATATCGTGTCCAACGCCTCCTGCACCACAAACTGCCTGGCCCCGGTGGCCAAGGTGATACACGACACCTTCGGCATAGCCAACGGCGTTATGACCACCGTGCACGCCTATACCAACGACCAGCGTATTCTGGACCTGCCGCACAAAGACCTGCGCCGGGCCCGCGCTGCGGCTTGCAACATTATTCCCACCTCCACCGGCGCGGCCCAGGCCGTGGCCAAGGTTATCCCTTCCCTGAAAGGCAAGTTCACCGGTTTTTCCCTGCGCGTGCCCACGCCCACGGTTTCCATTGTGGACTTCACCGCCATTCTGGAAAAAGACACGGATACCGAGACCCTGCGCAAAGCGATCAGAGAGGCGGCAGAGGGCCCGCTCAAGGGTATTCTGGCATACTGCACCAAACCGCTCGTTTCCATGGATTTCAAGGGCGACCCCCATTCCTCCATTGTGGAAGAAGAATACACCACGGTTGCCGCAGGCAATATCGCCAAGGTGGTTTCCTGGTACGACAACGAGTGGGGCTATTCCTGCCGCGTTGTTGATCTGGTTAACCTGATGGCCCAAAAAGGCTTCTAGGGGAAAACGCCGATTTTTTCCGTAGGGCTGCGTTGCGGCGCCATTTGTAAAGGGGGGCAGGACTGAAGAGTCCTGCCCCCCGTTACAAATGGCTTGCGCCTTGCCCTACGAAAAAACTCGGCGTTTTCCCGGCGTTGCCGGTCTTTTTTTGGGGGGGGCAGGACTGAAGAGTCCTGCCCCCGTTACAAATGGCTTGCGCCTTGCCATACGGAAAAGCTTGGCGTTTTCCCGGCGTTGCCGTGTTGGGGAGAGAGAGAAGAAAAAGAGAGGGGGCGCGGTGTTGCTGTATGACCGTTCCTGGAGGAGGGCTTGCTGGAAGTGGGGCTTGCCTTTCTTTTTCGACGCTGTCTTTTGTTCCGCTGGACAGTGTCGCAAAAGCCGCCCTTGACTTTTGTCCGAATTTTGCGGACCTTTACCGCTTCTATCGTATGCACAGGCCCGGAGAAATACTATGCAGCTTGGCAAACAAATTCGTCTGGAACGCTTTTTCAACAAACGCTCGGGGCGGGCCATTATCGTGCCCATGGACCACGGCGTTACCGAAGGGCCGCTCAGAGGGCTGGGTGATGTGGGCGCAACCGTCGGCAAGGTGGCCCAAAACGGCGCAAACGCCATTGTCGCCCACAAGGGGCTTGCCCTGTATTGCCGCCAGGCCGAAGGCGACAACATCAGCCTTATTGTCCATTTGTCAGCCGGAACCAGCCTTTCTCCCTGCCCTACCCACAAGGTGCTGGTCACAACGGTTGAAGAAGCGCTTCGCCTTGGCGCGGATGGCGTTTCCATTCATGTGAACCTCGGCAACGATCATGATGCGGACATGCTGCGTGATTTTGGCAGGGTCGCCGGGCAGGCGCAAGCCTGGGGCCTGCCGTTGCTGGCCATGGTCTACGCCAGAGGCAGCCGCGTTGAAAACGAGTTTGACCCGAAGCTGGTAGCCCATTGCGCGCGCGTTGGCATGGAGCTCGGCGCGGATGTGGTCAAGGTAAGCTACACCGGCTCTGTGGAAAGCTTTGCCCAGGTTACGCAAAACTGCGACATTCCCGTACTGGTGGCGGGCGGGCCAAAGCTTGATTCCGATCAGGCCGTGCTACAAACCGTATATGATTCGCTTCAAGCCGGTGGCAAGGGGATATCCTTCGGACGCAACGTCTTTTCTCACCCGGCGCCCGACAGGCTGATGCGCTCTCTGTCCGGTCTGGTGCATGAAGGCTGGGATGTACAAAAAGCGCTTGACGCCATGGCCTGATTTTTTCTATTCTTCCTCAAGAGAGAGCCATCCGGTTCCGACAAATTTTTATCACTACGTCAAAGGCCCACCATGCAACGCTTCGTTTTCGCCCACTACTATTACTACCCGGAAGGCATATTGACCCCCGGGACCTTCGCGCGTTGCCTGCCGTAAGCCTGCTTTCCAGCAAAATGCTTTACCAGACCGCTGCTCCCCGGGGCAGCGGTTTTTTGTTCAATTCGACTAACGCGCGTATGCTCCAAAAAAGAGGCGGCTATGTTTATTGACACCTTCTTCCATATGGACCCTGCGGTATGGCTGGCAGTAGGCCTGCTTGGCCTTTCGCTTGTTATTTCGCTTTTTCGCCTGTGCTGCGCGGCTATCAAGGGGAAAAACCAGTGAGCCCCGCTTTGGAAAACATGGGCATTGCCGCTGTGTGGGTCGGGTACATAGGCCTTTTCCTGTACCTCGCCCGCAAAGGCAAGGGGCATGACGCGGCCCTTTCCGGTCGGGTCGGTTTTGTTGTCCAGTCTTTCGCCTATGTCGCCACCTATATTTCCGCTGTGGCCCTGGTGGGCTTCGGCGGGCTCGCCCACGCCTACGGTTTGCAAATGTTGCTGGTCGCGGCGGGCAATGTGTGGCTGGGCACCTGGGCTGTGTACCGCTTCCTGGCCTGGCCGACAAAACGCTGGCAAGAGCGCCTCAAGGCCCGCAGCCCGGCCACGCTTATAGGCAAGGGGCACTATTCGCCCCTGCTCAGCCGGGTACTGGCCCTGGTTTTCGCAATCTTTCTCGGCGTCTACGCTTCGGCTGTGATCAAGGGCGCAGCGCTCCTGCTGGTGCAGATTGTGCCCATACCGGAATGGGCGCTGGTCTGGCTTATTGCCCTGACTGTCGGTGGGGCCGTGGCTGTAGGCGGCCTTCGCGGGGTGCTCTACACCGAGGCCATGCAGGGCATCATCATGCTCCTTGGCATAAGCATGATTGTTGCGGCAGTGCTGGTCAAAGTGGGCGGACCGATAGACGGCATTATCGCCCTTGCGGCCTTGCCGCCCGATAGCATGGCTACTAACGGCTTTACCGCCCTTTCCGGCGGATCGCAGGGGCTTTTTATCATCTCGCTGGTGACTGTGACCTCCGTAGCCGTGTGGGCGCAGCCGCAAATGGTGCAGCGGCATTTTGCCGTCCGCTCTCGGGCGCAGCTTGCCCGCATTACCCCGCTGGCCATGCTGGTGCTTACGGTTCTGGTTGGCGGGGCCTATTTTGCGGCCTCGCTTTCCAAGCTGTTCATACCGGAAGTGCCCAACCCTGACGCCCTTATGCCTTACATGGCCAGCATTCTGCTGCCGGGCCTCGGTACGCATGTCTTCATTCTGGCTGTTGTTTCCGCCTCTCTCTCTACGGCGACCTCGCTCTTTCACATTGCGTCCCTGGCCCTTTCCGAAGACGTTCCGGCGAAGCAAAGCACTTCCAGAAGCTGGGCATGCGGCATAGTGCTCTGTGTGCTGATCAGCGCCGGGTGCGCCCAGGCCGAGGGCAGGCTCATAGCCATGCTGTGCACAACCAGCTGGAGCATGGTCGGGGCCACCGTGCTTGTGCCCTATGTGGCTCTGGTCCGCTTTGGCTGGCGCAACACCCGCGCCGCCTGGGCCAGCGCCGTAGCGGGCTTTGCAGCCTGCCTGTTCTGGTATACCTGCGTTTACGCGCCTACGGCCTTCATCGACCCGGTTCTGCCCGGCCTATCTGCCCTGCCGCCCTTTTTCGCGGGCTTTGCCGCCTCGCTCTGCGGCTGGGCAACGCAGCAGTCTTCAACAATAGCCACCCCCGCCTCAACCAGAAGGGCGAAAATCAGGAAGGTCAGAAAAGCCCCGAAAAGCACTGGGCATCCCATATAAAAAAAATCGCTGGCAAAAAATCTTTTTGCCAGCGATTACAGAACATCAAACGAAAAATCACCTTACCCCAATCTGTTCCGGCGAGTGTATACGTGCATCAACGTGAGCAAGGTAAACAGCACACCGGAAGCCACATGCACCCGTTTGTTCAAGAAGCCGCCCATCACGGTTGCGCTGTAAAGGCCGGAAAGAAGCGTCATTTCGCGTTTACGCCCCATACCCCGGTAGCAGTTGGCAACGGGACCCAGCCCGAGCTGCATTCTTTTTTTGCTGATGAGATCCTTGCTTTTTTCAGCAAGCTGATCTTGCAGGAAACCGGCCGCTTCAAGGAGCGATTCGCGGGTAATTTTGGCAGGGTCATAGGTGATGAGCAGGCTGCCCGTCTTCAGGTTGGCAGACATTTCCAGAATGCCATCCTGTTTGGAAACCACATCCTGTACCATCTGCATTGTTTCAGGCTCTTTGAGGGCGCGGTTACGCAGGCGTACCCGTCCGTCGAAAAAACTCGCAATCATAATCTATCCTTCCATGCTTTATCAAAGGTGTGAATGAATACTCAGTGAAAACCGCGCCCAAGTCCTTTTGTCAGGTCAAGAGACAGGTAATCCCTTGCAGGAAGCGAGGTAGCCCCCCGCATCACTGTATGGCGTAAAAATAAAAAAAACCGTTTCCTATTCAGTAATATCCCGCCCGTCCACAGGTCCCAGCATAGGGCGCACGCTGGAAACAGCGATTGCCGCAGTGGTTGCGTTATGCAACAGAGCGGAAATGCCGGGAGCCAGGAAGCCCATCAAACCGCCCATGAGGAAAATACTGTTCCAGAAAAGCGATGTCTTGAAGCCGGAGCGTATGCGGCGCAGCGATTCGCGAGAAATAAGCCGAGCCAGGATCAGGCCTTCCAGTTTGCCGTTAACCAGCACAATATCGGCCACTTCACGGGCCATATCCGCGCCCTCGGCCATAGCGATGCCCACATTGGCGGCAGAAAGGGCCGGAGAGTCGTTCACTCCATCACCCACCATGGCCACTGTGTACCCTTGAGAACGCAACTCTCCGATATATTTCGCCTTGTCTTCTGGCAACAGGCTGGACCTGTATTCGTCCACACCGGCACGGCGCGCAATGTTGGCGGCGGTTTTCTCGCTGTCGCCGGTAAGCATGATCACCCGTTTTACGCCGTCAGCCTTGAGCGCATGCACGATAAGCGAAGCGTCGTCACGAATGTGATCTTCAATAAGAATCAGCCCGGCAAGCTCGCCGCCAACGCTCAGATAGAGCAGTGAGCGGCCTTTTTCGGCTTCCTTGTCCATGATGGCCCGCTGTTCGTCGCTGGCCGGAATCTTTTCATCTTCCAGAACAAAGTGCGCGCTGCCGATGAGTACGCGCTTGTCTCTCCACATGGAAGCAATGCCATGCGCTACAAGGAATTCCACCTTCGCATGCTCTTCCCTGTGCTTGAGGCCCCTGGCGTCAGAGGCGCGTACAACGGCCTGCCCCACGGGATGGACAAAATGCTCCTCAAGGCAGGCGGCCAGGCGCAGAACAGCGTCTGCCTTTCTGCCGCCAAAGGGAATAACCCCCACCACTTCGGGCCGGGCGTTTGTGAGTGTACCGGTTTTGTCAAAAACAAACACATCGGCTTCGCACACGGCTTCCATGAATTTGCCGCCCTTGATCAGCACTCCGGCTGCCGCGGCTTCGCGCATACCGGTAAAAATGCTCAGGGGTGTGGCCAGGCGAATGGCGCACGAATAGTCGACAAGCAACACGGAACCGGCCCGCATGGGGTTTCTGGTAGCGGCGTATACTGCGGCACTGAGCAAAAAATTGTAGGGAACAATGGCATCGGCTATGCGCTCATAGCGGCCCTGAACAGCCGCCTTGACCGCTTCCGAATCTTCAATACTGCGCACAATGGCGTTAATGCGTGTATCACTACCCACTTTTGTAGCCCGAACAAGCAACTCGCCTTCTTCCAGTACGGTTCCGGCGAACACGCTGGAACCGACGGCCCTGGACACGGGCATACTCTCGCCGGTCATTGTGGACTGATTAACCATGCCTTCGCCTTCCACAACCACGCCGTCTACAGGCAAAGCGCTTCCCGCGCGTACAACAACCTGCTCACCGACTTCCAGTTCTGCTATGGGAATGGCTATTTCCACTTCACCCCGACGAACCCATACCTGATCAATATTCAGGGCCAGGCTCTCCACCAGGCTTGCCCGGGATTTTTTGCGGGTTTGGTCGGCAAGAAACTCGCCCAGGGCAAAAAAGAAGGTAATGGAGGAAAGAGAGCGAAAATCGCGCTGCAGCAGGCACACAAGGAGGGCGGAACCATCAAGCACGTCCAGCCCGAGTTTTCCCTTGAACACTTCCTTGATGCCCTTGAGAATGTGGGGGATAGATCGAAATACCGCCAAGGCGAAAACCACCACACGCGGCATGAAGAAATTGATGATTTTCCCGGGAATGGGGTTGCGTACGTTTTCCTCTTCCTGCGCGGCAACGCTTTTTTTACCGGTGGGGCATAGTGCGGAAACTTCGCCAACGGCTTCGGCAAACAGGGCAAGCTGGCCGCCCCCGGTAGCGCAAAGCCCGCCGCCATACACGACAAGAATGCTGCCCGTTCCGGGTGAAACGCGCACAACGGCTTTGGGCAGGGCTTTTTCCAGAAAGGCAACGGCCCCTTCCAGTTGGGCGGCTGGTTGTACTTTTCCTGAACCGACAAGGGGGCGCAACCGCATGCGCCCGGGAATGGCGTGGGCAAGCCTGTAGCTACCCAAAAGGTCTTTCCACGAGGCGCATGCGTTAGGGGATTGTTGCTTCTGTGTGGCGCTTTCCTTTTTGGCTACCGGACGCAGCTGGGAAGTTACGGCCTTGGCGCGGCCCGCAGCAGATGACACCGGCTGGGCGCGACCAGGAGCATTAGCGGCTATGTCTGTTACGGGCACGGTGCTCATTATGCTTTTTCCTCGGGGCTTGCTTTGCGAACTTCCTGCTCATGACGGGCTTCCGCAGCCAGATCTTCCATGTTTTCCTTGGCAGTTTCAACCAGATTGGCGGCCTTGTCTTTCAGATCCATTCCATGGCTGAGCAAGGTGGCAAAAGATTTCTTTACATCCACATTGCCGCGCGAAAGCAGCACGGCGGCTGCAGCGCCGATAGCCACGCCGGCACCAAGGGTAAGACCATACTTCCAGTAGTTGTTCAGATTCATGCTGACTCCTGTCGATAAATATTTTGAGAGATGCCTGTGCACGCAAGTCCATGCATCGCAAACGGGCTTTTCACGTTTGGCGGCGCGTTGGTCAGCAAGAAATATTGCATTTAAAATTGAAAGTCAAATTCATTTTCAATCATTCAAAATGTCCTGCATCGCAGTGGTGGCGAAAGCATCATGAAATTGGCTTTTGTTATCAGCAGCCAGGGATACGCTATTCGTATGCGTATTTGTCGCAATCAGGGCAGGGGATTCACAAGGAGGGGCAAGAAAAGCGAAACGGTGTGCAAAAAGACATTGCGCGGCAGGAAGTTTTCGCCACTGGGAAGTGAAACAGACTCTGCGTTACTTGCCGATACAAAAAGTGGAGAAAATGGCATCATACAATTCTTCTGTTCCCGAAGCCCCGGTAACGCCTGCCAGTGCGGCGGCGGCTTCTTCAAGATGCACGCCCAGCATGTCCGGCGGAATTCTGCTATCCAGCGCTGCGGCCAGGGCGTCAAGCTCCCGTCCAGCCTGCTTGAGCAATCCGGCCTGGCGAAGGTTCGGGGCGATGTCGCCCGCGTTGTCAGCGCCGCCTTGCGCATGAGCGCCGAAAAGACGGGTAAACAGGGCATCGCACAGGGCGTCAATACCCTCTCCGGTTCTGGCAGATACGGCCAGACACGGCGGCTCCTTCACCCCAAGGGCAGACTGCGTATCGCCAAAGGCCGCTTCCCACAGAAGCTTTCCGGCTTGTCCGGCTTTCTCCTCCGGTTTGCCGTATCCCTCGGCAAGCTCGGGTGAATCAAGCTTGTTGCAAACTATCAGCAAACTGCCCTGCTTCACCCGTTCCACACAACGGCAAAGAAAGTCCCTGTCTTCCGGGCAATGCTCGCGCGAAGCGTCCAGCACCAGCAGGACAAAATCCGCCTCGTCCACCAGATCGCCGGTGCGGCGAATGCCCTCTTCTTCCACAATATCCCCGCCGCTACGCAGGCCCGCCGTATCCACCACCCGCACGGGAATGCCGTGGATGTTCACGCTTTCCTCTATATAATCGCGGGTGGTTCCGGGCGTGCTGGATACAATGGCCCGTGGCCTGCCAAGCAGGGCGTTAAGCAGGCTGGACTTGCCTGCGTTCACGCTTCCGGCCAGCACCACCTGTGCGCCTTCGCGCCACAGGCGCGCCCGTTCAAAGGCCTCTAGCAGCGCCGCAATGGCCTTGCGGCAGTCCGCAAGAGCCAAGCCAAAGGACGAGCCCGGCAAAAGCTGGGCGCCCTCGTCCGGAAAATCTACGCACAGTGTGACCTCAATGCGCATGGCGTCAAGTTGGCGGCGCACTGTTTGCACCACATGCCCCAAAGCGCCGTCCAGCTTGGCTTTGGCCAACCGGACGCCCTCGCGCGACGGCGCGGCAATTATCTCTGCCACAGCCTCGGCCTGGGCCAAATCCATCCTGCCGTTCAAAAAGGCCCTGCGCGTAAACTCCCCGGCCTCGGCCAGGCGCGCCCCGGCAGCCAGCACAGAAGCCAGAAGGGCAGCCGAAACAGCCATACCGCCGTGGCAGGAAATTTCACACACATCCTCGCCTGTAAACGAATTCGGCCCCGGCATATACACAGCCAGCACCTCGTCAAGACAGACGCCGCCTTCGTCAAAGGCATTGCCGTAGTACAGATAACGCGGAGTAAGCGTGAGCAGCCCGTCAGGCAGGGCCTTGCCCGGCCCCGGCGAAAAAACGCAGGAAAGAACAGCCAGCGCATCTGCACCGCTGATGCGCAAAACAGCAATGCCCCCCTGACCGGGAGGCGTGGCAATGGCAGCTATGGTATCGCGTGAAAGTGCTGGGAGGGTGTTCATTGCTTGATTTGGCCGGCCCGGTGGGCATGCCTGTTTGTCGAGGCCATCGTTATTTGAACGCGGGCCGGAAGAGAACTGCATCCGTTCGCGCTGCAAGCAATGCAAGCATTTGCTACCGGCAATGCGCTACAACGGGCTGTCATCCTCATGAGATTCCGGCGTTTCGGGCATCGCTCCGGCCTTTTCCTGCCTGGCTGCCTTGTTCAGGAAAATCACTACCCGGCGCTGGGGACCATCGCCGCTGCTTTTGGTTTGTACGGCAGAGTCCGGCTCCAGCACCAGATGGACCACGCGGCGCTGGTAAGCGCTGAGCGGGCGGGTGGCTTGCTGGCGACCGTTTTTTTTGACTTTCTCAGCCAGGGAAAGGGCCAGTTCGCGCAGCCTGTCTTCCTGCCGCTCACGGTAGCGCCCTGTATCCAGCTGCACATGCACAGATGCGCCAAGCTTTCTGGATACAATGCGCGAAGCGAGATATTGCAGGGAAGCCAAGGTTTGCCCCTCCCTGCCTACAAGTATTCCTGCCGCTTCCCCGCAATCCAGTTCAGCCCGGACCCGTTTGCCTGCCAGCGCCACAGAGCAGGGCACTGTGCCCACAATGGGAGAAACAAGATTGAGAACCACCTCTTCCACCGTTGCAAAAAGCTGGTCCTGATCACAGTTTGCAAGGTCCATGTCCGGCAAATCGTCACGCAGGGCGGAAGCATCATCATCCAGAGCAAAATCGGCAGACGCAGCCCCTGTCTGTACAGGCGGCTGCTTTTGCGCCGTGCTCTCTCTTCTGCCCCGGCCCCTTTTCGCACCGGCATTCCCGCCATTATCCGCAGAGGAAACATCGCGACGCTCGTCCCCGACTTGTCGGTCCAGAGGCTGCCGTGCCTTGGCTTGCCGATCTGCTGGCTGCCGGTCCTGTCTGGATGCCGGGGAGCTTGCAGCGGACGATGCCTCGAAAGACGCCCCGCTCTCGCGCGGGCCTTTGCCGCCGCTTCTCCCACCGCCCTGTTGCCGGGATTGCCGGGACTGGCGGGAACCGGCTTCGGGGCAGGGCGTGCCCGCTTGCGGGACAGAGCTTTCCGCAGAGATGTCGGGTAGCGGACCTGCCGGTTCAACAGGGACATACGGACTATCGTCGCAGGCGCACACGCCCTGCTCGGATAAACCACGCCCGGCTGCGTCCTGACCGGAAGCGTCCTGACTGGAAGCGTCAAGCCCGGAAGCGTCCTGACCGGAAGCGGCAAGCCCGGATGCGTTCTTTGCCGAAGCGCCGCCACGCGAAGAAGCGGTCCGGCTCTGCTTTTGCGTACCGCGTGGCCGTTTATTTTCTACTGTATCTTCAGAGCAGTCTTTGGCTGTCAAATCATCAAAATTGGCGCGGCAAGCCCGGATGGTGGCCTTTTTCGCGCCGACAAGCCCGAAAATACCGGTTTTGGCATCACTGATAATGTCAATTTCCAGCTTGCTCCGGCTTACGCCGTAATATTCACAGGCATCCTTGATAGCCTCATCAAGGGTTTTTCCCTGAAATTCCTTATACTGCGCCATTATCACAAACCTTTGTTACGGCATTGCCGCCGCACCGTAGTTTTTACGCTGCGGCGGCCTGCCGGTCAGTCAATTACAATCCGCAAAAGCGGGCTTGTCTTTATTTTGAAGCACCGGCCTTGACCTTGGACTGCCTTTGTTGCAGCCACTGCTGGCCAATGGAAATCAGGTTGATTATCAACCAGTATACCACGAGGCCGGACGGGAAGTTCAGGGAAATCAGGGTAAACATAATCGGCATGAACATCATTATCTTGGCCTGAGTCGGATCAGCCGGAGCAGGGGAAAACTTCTGCATAAGCAGCATGGTTCCGCCCATTACCAGCGGGGTAATCCAATACGGGTCAGGCGCGGCAAGGTCGTTCAGCCAGGGCAGGTCGGTAAAGGGCAGGGTTTCAATAAAAGGCGCGTGCCGCAATTCAATGGCGTTGAGCAGGGCCTGATACAGGCCGAACAGCACCGGAAGCTGCACCAGGATGGGCAGGCAGCCCCCAGCCGGGTTCACCTTGTATGTCTTGTACAACTGCATGACTTCCCGGTTAAGCGCTTCCTTGTCTCCTGCGTGCTTCTCCCGCAGCTTGGTCATAAGGGGTTGCAGTTCCTTCATCTGCTGCATGGAGCGATAGCTCTTTTGCGACAGCGGCCAGAAAAGGCCCTTGATCAGGATGGTCATCAGGATAATCGCTATGCCGTAGTTGTGGGCAAAGCCGTACAGGAACTGCAACAGCCAGACCAGAGGCCGGGCGATGAAGGAAAACATGCCGTAGTCCAGCGCCTTGCCAAGCCCGTTGGGAGCGCTTTCCATGGTGGTGGTTTCTTTCGGACCAAGGAAATAGGTGCACTCAAGGTCAGTGCCTTCCTTGGGCACAAGCACCCCGGTTTTGCCCATACGGGCGTGGTAAACGCCTTCCGAAAAACGCCCTCTTCCTTCAGCCGCGGGGTCATCCATGCTGACCGCGCCAAGGAAGTAGTTATTCATCACCCCCATCCAGTGCAGTTGCGATTTTACGCTTTTGCCTTCTGCCAGACTGGAGGTAGACATTTCTTCATCAAAGCTGTTGTTTTGCAGCCAGGCCACGCGGGTGGTGTTATACTGGCTTTCTTCCGGGGCCGGGGCTTCCCCGCCGAAAACGAGATGGCGAAGCCGGGCAAGAATGCCGGGCTGCTTGTCGCTGGCCAGGGTGGTTGCGGCAAACGTAAAGGCCAGGTTCACATTCTGGGCGTCACCCAGTGGCTCAAGGTGTATTTTCTCGTTCACCGTGTAGGCGGAACCGTTAAAGGTAAGCTCCCGGATAACGCGAAGCCCCTGCGACACGCCGATAAACCGCAGCGTCTGGCTTGCGCCCTCTTCAAGCTTCATATCACTGCCGTCGCCGTCCAAATCCCAGGTGGAGTCCATCCAGGTAGCCTTGCCGTTCACC